>CAIXNZ010000001.1 GCA_903920975.1 Candidatus Falkowiibacteriota bacterium
ATGACAAAAAAGAAATTATAATCATTTCAATTGTATCTCGTAAAATCAGCAGATTGGAATGATTATATTCCGGTGGCCAAGCCGAATTAGCATTTAGAAAAGATTGTTTAACAATATGAAAACCGGTATAGGAAAAAAAGCTCAAAAAACCGGATAAAAAAGAAATTCCAATGCTTAGCCAAAAAAGCATGTAGAAATAATTTTTGTCAGATAATTCCGAAAGAAACTTTTTTATTTTAAACAAATTCTTACTAAATATTTTTTGCATAAAATTATATATTTTTTTATTCCCTGCTTTAGCAGGCTTGTGCCTTGCCCAAAGCAGGCCCACTAAAGTGGGGTATAAAATTCAAATTAAACCGCAATTACTTCTTTCACTCCTTTTACATTCTTTTTCAATTCAGCTTCAATGCCCATTTTTAAAGTCATCTGTGACATGGGGCAATGAGCGCAAGAACCCTGTAAACGAACCTTGACAATGCCCTTTTTTTCATCAACTTCCACTAATTCAACATCACCGCCATCCATTTGTAAGCTAGGGCGAACTTTATTAATTATTTTTTCTACTTCTTTTTTCATAAAAATATTCAATATTTCTTAATTCTAGATTCTAAATTCTATATTCTATGTTCTAAATTCTAGCAATGCGCTCCCTCCGCTTCTTTTTCTTCAGTGTTTTTTTCCATTTTTTCACCGCGATATTGGGCAATGGCTTTTTTTAGCCCTTCGTTTGCCAAAATCGAACAATGGATTTTTTCTTTAGGCAGTCCGCCTAGTTTTTCAGCGACTTGTTCGCGCGTGATTTTCAAGGCATCATCAACTTTTATGCCCTTAACCATTTCAGTTAGCATGGAGGTGGAGGCAATGGCAGCCGCGCAACCTAATGTCTGGAATTTCACATCCTTAATAATATCATCGCCATTTTTATCCTTTTCAACTTTAATGTAAATTTTCATCATATCCCCGCAAATCGGATTGCCAACATCGCCAACACCGCTGGCATCCTTAATTTCCCCTTGATTTCTGGGATTTTTGAAATGATCGATTAAAATGTCTGAATAATTCATAAATAGATAATTATAGTTTAGAGATTAGGGCAGAAAATAAACTCTGCTCTATCCTTATTTAATGCTCTTATTATAGTAGATTTGGCTAAAAATTTCAAATAGCCAAATCCTGTTGACAGACCCAAAAATCTTTGCTAATATACCATATATCCTAAATTTAATTCTAAATTCTAAATTCTAACCGATATGTCACATAAAAAAGCAGGTGGTTCCACCTCATTAGGCCGTGATTCACAAGCCCAGCGCTTAGGCGTAAAATGTTATGACGGCGAAATTGTTAGGGCCGGTAATATTTTAGTGCGCCAGCGAGGTTTTGATGTTCGTCCTGGCCAAAATGTTCAAAGTGGCAAAGACCACACCCTGTTTTCAATTATTGACGGCATTGTTAAATATTCTCAAAAAAAAGTTAGAAAATTTAATGGCGACCTCAGAAAAACCAAATTTGTACAGGTTTTGCCAGTAAAAAAATAAAGCCACTACTACAAAACAAAAAAACCTCCGCCTCGCGGAGGATTTTTGTTTGACCACGTCGTTCACGAACGACGTGGTTGACAAAAAAGTTAATTACAGTAATAAAGAGAAATCAAGCAGTACGGAGCGAATAATATTCATTTTATCTTAATAATAGTTCGTACTGAATATATGGTACTTTTTGACAGCAAAAAGTACCGCAAAAACTGCTGGGGTGCTCAGTCCGCTAGTGCGTTTGGCTTAGTTTTGGAGCACCGATGGTGGCGCTCAATTCGCACCCCAGACCCCTCTGGTGTTTTGAATATGGTCCTACCGCTAGTTTATTTTCAGCGTTATTTTATTTACAGGCAGAAATAAAGCCTAAATTAGGCGCAAATTTGGATTTTGTCGTTTTAACTTTAAATTTATTCTGCTTTAAAATATTTTCCAGCACTTCGTGACTAAAATTTAAAAAATCATGATATTCCAAAATTATCGAATTTATTTTCTCCCAATCGGCTTTATGCAAGCTATTTAATACTTCATATTCTGCTCCCTCAATATCCATTTTCAATAAATCAATTTGATTAATTTTATATTTTTCACGAATATCACTTAAAGTTAAACCCTGAACTTTTACTTTGCGTGCGATTTTTTTGACTAAGTTTTTATTCAAACTATGGTCGTGAAAATCCGTTGACACAAAAAAATCGCGTACGCTCCGCGTACCAGCCAGTGCTGATGAAACAATTTCAATATCTTGAATATTATTTTGCGAAAAATTATTGACCATGGCCTCTAAATTTTCTTCATCCGGCTCAATGGCAATAATTTTTACTTCAGCGTTCAAAGCTCGCGCATAAAGACTAAAAAAACCGGCTTGGGCGCCGGCATCAATAACACAATTTTTCGCATTTTTAATTTTTTCTTCAGCAGCCTTATATTCTCCCAATTTAAAAATTTCTTCAAAAACACTTTTGTCAGCTTGGCTGCGCAAAGTCAAAATCAATTCCTTGTTATTAAAAACAATTTTTTCTTCTTTCATAATTCTATATTCTAAGTTATATATTCTAAGTTCTAACTAGCTAATCGCTGCTTTGATAAACTCCCTGAAAAGCGGGTGTGGTCTAAGCGGTCTGGATTTAAATTCCGGATGAAATTGCGAACCCACAAAAAATTTGTGGCCAACCACTTCCACTATTTCCACCAACTTATTGTCTGGTGAAGTTCCTGCAATTCTTAAACCCTTGTCAGTCAGTAATTTTCTATATTCATTATTAAATTCATAGCGATGGCGATGGCGCTCGCTAATTTTTTTCTGACCATAAGCTTTCAAGCTTATTGAATCTTTGGCCAATACACAAGGATAAGCTCCTAAACGCATTGTCCCGCCCATTTTCTTGGCTTTAATTTTATCCACCTGATCAGCCATGGTATGAATGACCGGATACGGAGTATTTTTATTTATTTCAGTGGTATTGGCGTCTTTTAATCCTGCGACGTTACGGGCAAATTCTATCGTCGCCAGTTGCATGCCATAGCATAAACCTAAATACGGAATATTATTTTCTCTACAATATTTAATAGCCAAAATTTTACCCTCAACTCCCCTGCTGCCAAAACCGCCAGGTACGATAATGCCGTCGTATTTTTTTAATTCAGATAATTTGTCCTCATCTTTTTCAAATTCTTCAGAATTAATCCAGCATAAAACCGGGCGTTTTTTATAAAACCAAGCCGCATGCTTGATAGCTTCAATGACTGAAATATATGAATCAGACAAGGTAAAATTGCCAGTGGAAAAATATTTACCGACTATGCCGATATGAACTTCGCTTTTTGCTCTTTTGGCAACCAAAACTAATTTCTGCCAATCTTGCAAATTTTTCTTTTTGACTTTTAAACCAAATTTATCTAATATTTTCTCTCCCAGCTTTTCTTTTTCAAAATTTAAAGGAATTTCATAAATAGTATCAACATCAGGCGCGGAAATGGCATTGCCCCGCGGAATATTACAAAAAGTTTCCAGCTTTTGTTTTCTTACTTCATCTAAGGGAACTTCGGCGCGGCAGAAAATAAAATCTGGAAAAATACCGGCTGAATTCAGGGTTCTGACTGCCGTCTGAGTGGGCTTGGTTTTCATCTCTCCGATTTTTGAGGGTATGGGCAAATAACTGACCATGATAAAAACTACATCTTCGGGAGTTTCAGTGCGCATCATTCTGGCGGCTTCCAAAAATAAAATGTTTTGGTATTCGCCCACAGTGCCGCCAATCTCAATAATAGTAAAATCAGCTTTGGCTTTTTTAGCCGCGAATTTGATGCGATTGATAACTTCTTCTGGAACATGAGGCACCACCTCAACGCATTTACCGCCATATTCCAAATTTCTTTCTCTTTGAATGACGCTGAGATAAACTCTGCCCGTGGTCATGTAATTGGTGGAAAGGATATCTTGATCTAGAAATCTTTCATAATTGCCAATATCCTGGTCTGTTTCATCGCCATCATCAGTTACAAAAACCTCGCCATGTTCAGTCGGGTTCATAGTACCTGCATCAACGTTAATATAAGGATCAATTTTTATGGCTGTAACTTTATAGCCCTTGCTTTGTAAAATTTTACCAATGGATGCGCAAGCCACGCCTTTGCCCACGCCAGACATTACGCCACCGGCCACAAATATGTATCTATGAGTCATATATTTATAATTATTTATTA
>CAIXNZ010000002.1 GCA_903920975.1 Candidatus Falkowiibacteriota bacterium
CAGTTTCGCTTAAGGAAAAAAAGGAAACAAAGTCTACGAGAAAAAAAAGCGTTGATACTAAAAATGCCTATAGAGTTTTAATTAGTCCCGTAGTTACAGAAAAAGCCACGACTTTAGTGGCGGAAAATAAATATGCCTTTGAAGTTGCTTGTAACACAAATAAGATAGAAGTTAAAAAGGCCATTAAAAATGTTTATGGTTTTGAACCCTTGGAGGTGAATATTATTAATGTCAGAGGCAAGAAAGCAAGCTATGGCCGAATTGAAGGCAAAAGAAAAAAATGGAAAAAGGCTATAGTAACTCTAAAAAAAGGCGATAAGATTGAAATTTACGAAGGCGTGTAATCGAATAATCATTTAAATATGCCAGTTAAATTATACAAATCAACAAAGGGTGGCCGAAGAAATTCAAGCGTTGACACGTTTGAAGATATTAGCGTTACCGAGCCATATAAAAAGTTGATTACTATTAAAAAAAGAAGTGGCGGTCGCAATGTTTACGGCAGAATTACCGTCAGACATATTGGCGGCGGGGCCAAGAGATTTATTAGAATAATTGATTTTAAAAGAGATAAATATGATATGGAAGGCGTAGTTACTACGATTGAATATGATCCTAATAGAAATGCCCGCATTGGCTTGATTTCTTATGCTGATGGTGAAAAAAGATATATAATTACCCCAACAGAATTAAAAATTGGCGATAAGATTGTTTCTTCGAGAAATAATAAAATTGAAATAAAGCCGGGTAATGCCATGACCCTTAAAGATATTCCTGTTGGCTCAATGATTTATAATATTGAATTAACGCCAGGTAAGGGCGGACAAATAGTCAGAAGCGCGGGTTGTAGCGCCCAGTTAATGGCCCTAGAGGAAGATTATGCTTTAATAAAATTACCTTCTTCTGAGATTAGAAAAGTATTACAAAGTTGCATGGCCACAATTGGCACAGCCAGTAATCCAGAATCCATGACCATTGTTATCGGCAAAGCTGGTCGTAAAAGACATATGGGCATAAAGCCAACAGTACGTGGTAAGGTTATGAATCCAGTTGACCATCCACATGGCGGCGGTGAAGGCAAACATCCGATTGGTATGAAATATCCAAAAACCCCCTGGGGCAAGCATGCCTTAGGTGTCAAAACACGAAAAGTAAAAAAATATTCTGATTCATTCATCGTTTCACGCAGAAAAAAGAAAAATTAAAAGTTAACTAGATCAATATGTCAAGAAGTCTAAAAAAAGGTCCATACATCAATGAGAAGTTAATTAAGAAACTTTCTCAATTAAAGGCCGGTGATAAAACCGTGACTAAAACTTGGGATAGAGCTTGTACAATTACGCCAGAAATGGTGGGATTTAAAATCGGCGTGCATAATGGCAAAGAACATTTAGTAGTTGATATTATTGAAAATATGGTTGGTCATCGTTTAGGCGAATTTTCACCAACTAAAAAATTTATTAAACATGGCGGTAGAATGGCCAAAGAACAGGCTAGGGAGGGTGCGCCAGCAGCCCCAGCCAGCAAGGTTTAAATTATTAATATATGCAAGTCAAAGCTAATTTGAATTATTTAAGGATGTCGCCCAAAAAAGTACGCTGGGTCGCTGCTTTTGTTCGCGGTATGAAAGTTGAGCAAGCGCTTGTTCAATTGAATTATTTAAATAAGGCAGCTAAAAAGCCAATTATTAAGCTAATAAATTCAGCGGTTGCCAATGCAGCGCATAATTTTAATTTAAAAAAAGAGAATTTATATATTAAAGAAATAAAAGCAGATATGGCCGGAGCGCTAAAGCGTTGGACGCCAAAAGCGCATGGTCGGGCAACTCCGATTCTAAAGAGATTGACACATCTGACTTTAGTTTTAGATGAATTGGTGCCGACTAAAAAGAAAGCTACGGCCAAAACAGCCAAGAAAAAAGAAGAGGTTGTCAAAGTTAAATCTTTGGAAGAAATTAAGATAGCGCCAAAATCTGAAAGTATTTTAGCCAGTGAAAAAAAGGAAACTAAGCCCGAAGGCCATGAAAAAGAGATTGATAAGGAAATAATTGATGTTAGGATGGAAGGTAAGCACCGTCATAAACAACAAGAAGATAGAAGAACAATGAAAAAAGCCAAGGGTTTTATTAAAAAAATGTTTAACCGCAAGGCCGGTTAATAAATTACTATTATCATATGGGACATAAAGTTAATCCAAAAGTAATAAGATTAGGCATTACCAGAACCTGGGAGTCTAAATGGTTTTCCAGAAATAATTTTGGAATTTATTTAAAACAGGATGTTCTAATCAGAAAGTTTTTAAGAGCAAAATTAAAAGATTCGGGCATTGCTAAAATAGAAATTGAGCGCTCTGGTGAAAATGTAAATATTATTATTAAAGCGGTTAGGCCAGGTGTTATTATCGGTCGTGGCGGTATGGGCGTTGAGTCTTTGAAAAACGAGATAAAAGAGAAAATTTTAAGCAAAAATGATGTAAAAGTACCCACTAAGATTAATTTGAATGTTAATATATTGGAAGTTGATAAGCCAAATTTAAATGCTCAGGTAGTTGTTGATGCCATAATTGCCGATATTGAAAAAAGAGTAGCCTTTCGCAGGGTAATGAAGCAGGCCATCAGCCGAGTAATGAGAGCCGGTGCCAGGGGTGTTAAGGTTGGAGTTGGCGGTCGTTTAAATGGCGCAGAAATTGCCAGAACAGAGGTTTTGTCAGAAGGCAGTATACCATTGCATACTTTGAGAGCAGATATAGATTATTCTCGCGGTGCAGCCAGCACTATTTATGGGAAAATTGGCGTCAAGGTCTGGATTTATCGCGGAGATATTTTTAATAAAGAAACAAGTAAAAAATAATTATGTTAATGCCCCGAAAAGTAAAATTTAGAAAATGGCATAAAGGCAGAAAAAGAGGGAAGGGAGTTGCCGCTGTTGCTACAGAAATCAGCTTTGGCAGTTATGGCTTAAAGTCTTTGGGCCATGCTTGGGTTACGGCCAGACAAATTGAGGCAGCGAGACGTGCCGTAACACATTTTTTGAAAAAAGGTGGCCGTGTTTGGATCAGAATTTTTCCAGACAGACCCAGAACTAAAAAAGGCGCGGAAGTGCCCATGGGCGGCGGAAAAGGTGCCCCAGAGTTTTTTGTGGCCGTGGTTAAACCAGGTACTGTTATACTTGAAGTTGAAGGTGTAAATTTGGTAACAGCCAAAGAAGCTTTAACTTTAGCTAGTCATAAATTACCGATGAAAACAAAATTTTTAGTTAAAGAATAATAAATCATTATGAAAGCCAAGGAAGAATTAAAAGAACTAAAATTAAAATCTGAAACCGAGTTAAACCGATTGTTGGTTTCGAGTAGGGAAAAATTAAGAGATTTGAGATTTAAAGTTTCGCAGAATCAGTTGAAAAATATCAGAGAAGTCAGAATGATCAGAAAGAAAAATGCACAAATCTTAACTATTTTAAAGCAAAAGAAAGCTCTTGAGAAAGAGGCTAAAGCAAGCTAAAATAATTTAAATATATGGAAGATAAGAAGACAGTTAAAAATAAAAGAAGATTTGAAGGAGCAGTGGTTGGCAATAAGATGGCCAAAACCATCTCTGTTTTAGTTGTGCGCGCCAAAATTCATCCTAAATATAAAAAACAATATAAAGTAAGCAAAAAGTATAAAGTCGACGATCCTAAACTTGAAGCTAAGATAGGCGATAAGGTTATTTTTGAAGAATGCAGGCCGATTTCAAAGGATAAAAAATGGAGATTGGTTAGTATTATTAAATAATTTTTATATATGGTACAACACCGAACAATGTTAAAATTAGCCGATAATACAGGTGCAAAAAAATTGCAGGTGATTAGAGTTTTGGGCGGCTATAGAAAAAGATATGCTCGGTTGGGTGATATTGTGACTTGTAGCGTCAAAGAAGCAGCGCCCCACGGCATGGTTAAAAAAGGTGATATTGTTTATGGTGTTTTGGTACGCACCAGAAAAGAGGTGAAAAGAAAGGATGGATCATATATAAGATTTGATGATAATGCCGCGGTCATTGTTGACAAAAAGACCAAAGAACCAAAAGGCACGCGTATTTTGGGTCCTATAGCCAGAGAACTGCGAGCTCAGGGATTTGCGAAAATTATTTCTTTAGCGCCTGAGGTTTTATAATTCATTTATTTAAATATGAAGATAAAAAAAGGTGACAGAGTAAAGGTAATAGCCGGTAAAGATAGAGGCAAGAAGGGCAAGATCTTGCAAGTTTATGCTGTCAGGAATAAGGTGACTGTTGAAGGTATTAATTTGGCGATTAAACACGTCAAGCCGAGAAAGCAAAATGAGAAAGGTCAAAAAATAGAATTTCCAGCGCCACTTAATATTTCTAACTTGATGTTGCTTTGCCCAAAGTGCAATAAAGCAACCAGGGTGGCTTATAAAATTTTAGCTGATAAAAAGAATAATAAAGCTAGGATTTGCGTCAAATGTAAAGAATTAATTGATTAATTATGAATTTAAGTGAATATTACAAAAAAAAGGTAGTGCCTGAAATGAAAAAGCAATTCAACTATAAAAATGATTTGCAGGTGCCAAAATTGGAAAAGGTTGTCTTAAATGCTGGTTTAAGCAAGGGTTTGAAGGATGCTAGTTTTATGGAAACAGTAGAGAATACTTTAAGCAGAATTTCCGGACAAAAACCATTAAAAACTAAGGCTAAAAAATCAATTTCTAATTTTAAAATTCGCCAAGGCATGGTAATCGGCATGAAAGTAACTTTACGAGGCAGGCGGATGTATGATTTTGTTGAAAAATTAATCAAAGTGACCTTGCCCCGCGTCAGGGATTTTCGTGGTTTAGCTTTGAATATGCTGGATACAAATGGCAATTTAAATATCGGCATTAAAGAACATATAGCCTTCCCCGAAATTAAGGCAGATGAAATAGAAAAATTACATGGTTTAGAAATTGCTATTGTTTCAACTGCGAAAAGCAAAACAGAGGGCCAGGCATTATTTGCAGCTTTGGGTTTTCCCTTTAAGGCTGATAATAAATCTGAAGAAAATAAATAATTTTTATGTCAACAAAAGCACAGGTTGCAAAATCTAACAGAAAGCCAAAATATTCATCCCGAATTGTCAGGCGCTGTTGGCGTTGTGGCCGAAAACATGGCTATATGCGCGACTTTGATATTTGCAGAATATGTTTTCGAGAGTTGGCCACCAAAGGTGAAATACCCGGCATTAAAAAAAGTAGCTGGTAAAAGTTTACTATTAAATTAATTTTAACTATTAGTAAGTTATATAAATTCTATGATTACCGATCCGATAGCAGACATGTTAACAAGAATACGCAATGCGCAAGCAGTTAATAAAAATGAGGTTTTGATGCCATATTCAAAGCTTAAGTTTGAAATAGCTAAAATATTAAAGCATGAAGATTACATTGCCAATTTTGAAAAAGTTGAGGAATTAAAATTTCCTCAGATAAAAATAAATTTGAAATATTTTGAAAATAAGCAACCGGCGATTTTACACATTCGTAGGATTAGCAAACCAGGTCAGCGCGTTTACGCTGGTAAAAATCAAATGCCCAATGTCTTAAATAATTTAGGTATAGCCATTATTTCTACCTCTAGCGGTTTATTGACCAATAAAGACGCCAAGAAAAAAGGGTTGGGAGGCGAGGTTATTTGTGAAATTTGGTAATTTATATATATAATTTGATAAATATTTTTTATGTCACGAATCGGTAAAAAACCTATAGAAATTCCAAGCGGTGTCGAGGTCAAGCTTACTGCTGATCTGGTCAGCGTTAAGGGACCAAAGGGAGAATTGAGCCAAAAAATTCATCCTGATGTTAAGGTTGAAAACAAAGACAATCATATTTTAGTTAACATCATTAATGTTAATGATGTGGACCAAAGAGCGCTCTGGGGACTTTTTGCCAGATTAATTGAGAATATGATAATTGGCGTGACCAAAGGCTATGAAAAAAAGATGGAAGTCGTGGGTGTTGGATTTAGAGTTGCTTTAGCGGGCAATAAACTTGTTTTGAATCTAGGTTTTTCTCATCAAGTTGAATTTCTTTTGCCCACAGGCATTAAAGCAGAGGTTGAAAAAAATATAATCACTATAAGCGGTATAGATAAACAATTAGTTGGTGAAACAGCCGCCAGATTACGCCGCCTTAAAAAACCAGACGTATACAAAGGCAAGGGTATCAAATATCTCGAAGAAATTATTAAGAAAAAGCCGGGTAAGGCTGCGGCTAAAGCAGCTGCTTAAAGAATTAGGAAATAATATATGCAAGTAAAAATTAAAAGAGCAAAAAAAGAAACTAGGCGTAAAAGAGTCAGGGCAAAAATTATTGGTACTGCTAAAAAACCAAGACTTAATATTTTTCGCAGCTTAACTCATACTTATGCGCAAGTTATCAATGATTTGGCTGGCAAAACTTTGTTTTCTGCCAATGATTCAGAATTAAAAGAAAATAAAAAAGCAACTAAAATAGATAAAGCCAAGGAGGTCGGTAAATTAATTGCGGCCAAAGCTTTAGCCGCGGGTATTAAGAAAGTTGTTTTTGATCGCGCTGGTTACAAATATCATGGTCGTGTCAAGGCAGTGGCTGATGGCGCACGCGAGGCCGGTTTAGAATTTTAATTTATAAATATTTAAATATGGCAAAGAAAAATTTTAAAGAATTTAAGAAGGATGATGAATTTGAACAGCGGACAATAGATTTGGCTAGAGTGACTCGTGTTACCTCAGGCGGTAAAAGAATGCGTTTCCGCGCTTGTATTGGCATTGGCAATAAAATTGGGAAATTTGGCGTAGGCGTGGCTAAAGGCGCTGATGTTTCTATTGCTATTACCAAGGGTTTTAATCAAGCGAAGAAAAATATTATAAATATCCCCATAGTTAATGGTACAATCCCGCATCCAGTCTTGGTAAAATATGGAGCGGCTAAGGTGCTTTTAAAACCAGCCAAAAAAGGCACGGGTATCAAAGTCGGCGGCGCCGTCAGAATTTTATGCGAACTGGCAGGCATAGAGAATATAACTGGTAAAATTTTAGGTTCAAAAAATAAGATTAATAATGTTAAGGCAGCCATGATTGCCTTGCAAAGTTTTAAGCAAGTTAAAAAAATTGA
>CAIXNZ010000003.1 GCA_903920975.1 Candidatus Falkowiibacteriota bacterium
TCGCCTGCCTCTACCGTGATAGTAATAGTAATAGTCGCTCCTTCGAAAAATATTTTGGCACATTCATAAACCATGGCCCCAATAAAAATCTTAAGAACATTCTTAATTTGTTCTGGTGTTTTAAAGACTTCAAGAAAAGCAAAAAATAGGCCGAAATAGAAATAACCATTAACATCAAAAAAGACATTGGCTAAGCCATTTTTGTTTATTAGGCCATTGATAGCCCCAAAGCCAACAAAGATTACGAGAATAATGAGGTTTTGAGCCAAGGCATCTTTTTTTATTAAATTATAAAGATTTGCTAATTTGCAATATTTGATTAGCCAGACAAGAAAAACCATCAAGAAAATGCCGAGTCTAATTGAGGCTTTAAAATTTGGCAAGGCCAGATAAAATAAGTATCCTTGCGAGCCGATTATAAGTTCTGTTAAAGCGATATATATTCCATATTCTAACTTTCGCCATGTTAAAAATAAAACACCAAGACAAATCAAGGCAAAAAATATACCAGATAGCCAGGTAGTTTTAAAGCTTATTAAAGAGAGTAATTCAATTAAAAGAATGCCTAAAATTATCAGAAGTATTTTGTTTTTATAAATGTTTTTCATGCTTGACAAGAATATGTATATTTGATATTTTATTTACATCACTTTCACTGGCTTTGCCTTTGAAAGCGATTAATGCGAAATCCTGAAGTGGGAATACTGCCTTGTTAGCTGGCAAGAGCATCTGGGCAGAAAAGAAGGAAATTTGTGCTGAGATGCACAAGGGCTGGATCTTAAGAAAAAAAACTTTTTTAAGCCTTTCCTCTCCCACAACTTGCTATCAGGTCAATGGTTGGATGGACAAAAGGCGCTGGCCGAGCCATCACAAAGACGTCAGGTTAGGGGCAAAGATGTAAAGCCCAAAAGGCGTGCATCAGCAGTCGGCACTGTTGACCAGCAGTGCTGTTCTAACCCTTCCAACCACTTGTAAATTCAGCCCTGCCCTAATAAGCAGGGCTTTTTATTTACTCTTGACAAAAATTTAAAAGTATGCTATGATGCAATCAAATAGGAGGCTGCTGGAGAGACCTAGGACTCGAAAGCGGCACAAAATGATCTGGCTGAAATTGGAATAATTTTTAAGGAAAGTCGCTTTATTGATCCCGCGGGATCATAGAGTGATAATCCAAGTTAGAGTAACCACGAAAGGTGGACACTCCGGTTGACATGAGTCCGGTTCGGACAGATGGGCGCCAAAAAAGGACTGCGCTACATCAATCATGCTCAATTGCTCTAACTGGTTTCAGCCAAAGGAAATTCCGAGCTCCACTCATCTGGGTGGAGCTCTTTTTATATCTGCGATTGTGGTTTGGGTTTTATTTTGAATAATTGGCTTAAATATGCCAACCCCAAACTAATTACTCCAAGTAAGCTAATCAACCAATAAACTAATAAACCCGTATGTTTTCTAAAATATATTCTCATTCCCCTATTAAACCTAACTTGTTTTTCTAAGCCCTGTTGTTGTTCAAAGGCCTTGGCTTCATAATGAATAACTTTTGTAATCGGCGTGTATAAAATTTTATATCCGGCATCTTGAACTCTTTTACATAAATCCAAATCTTCCCACCATAAAAAATAATCAATATCAAATCCGCCCATTTCTTTTATAATATCTGCTCTGCCAAACATAAACGCACCCATAATCTGCTTGACTTCTTGTTCTTTGGAATAATCAAAATTTTTAGCCAAATATTTTTTTAAGCATCTGGGCTGTAAAAGATGATGAAGTTTTAAGAGAATTAATAACTGGTCGCAAAGTCCTGGGTTATTCTTTACATTGTTTTGTTTTGAACCATCCGGATAAATTAATTGGCAAGTTGATAAAGCGATTTTGGGATCTTTATTCATTAATTCAATTAATTTAGGGAAAGAATTTTCAACTAGTTTCATATCAGGATTCATAAATAAAACATATTTACCCCTTGCCTGTTCCAGTGCTAAATTATTAGCCTTGGCAAATCCCAGATTTACATTGGAAGCAATTAAAGTAATTTGAGGAAATTCTTTTAAAACCATTTGCGCCGAATTATCTTTTGAAGCATTATCAACTACAATAATTTCAAACTCAATACCATGGGTTTGATTATAGATTGATTGCAAACACTTTTGTAATAAATCCTTGACGTTCCAGCTGACTATTATTATCGAAATGTCCATATGGTTTGTCATACTGAGCCTGTCGAAGTATGACTTGAATTCAGGAGTTTTGTCGCATTTCGACATGCTCAATGTGACAAAACTTTATTAATTAAATTAATCATTTCTTCAATTCTATCGTTCCAGGTGTTACTTTGCAGAATTTTAATTCTGGCTTCTTTCTGTTTATTTTTACCTTCGCTTAAAGCTTGACTGACTAAAGAATTAAATTCTTCTGGTGTTTTGGCGACTTTAATTAAATCTCCGAATCGTTCAATTCCCGGTGCCGGAGTTGAAACAACCGGCAAATTGGCAGCCAGATATTCATAATATTTCATGGGGTCTGTTGATCTGATAAAAGCATTAATTTTATACGGGATAATGCCGACATCAAAGCCATTGTAAAGTGATGGAATTTCCTTATAGCCAATTGGACCCAAAAAATAGATATTTTTCAAACCGTTGAATTTTGCCTTAGGGAAATTTTTCCAAACAGGACCAGCTAAGACCAATGATTTATCTGGGTTATTCTTGGCTAAATTAAGTAAAATTTCATCATCAATTCTATCTTGTAAAATGCCCAGAAAACCAATAATTGGTCTGGGAATATCTTTTAATTTATCAGATACATTTGTTTGATTTTGAAAATATTCAAGGTCAACAGCGTTTGGAATCCAATGCGTATTTTCCTGGTTATTAAAGAGATTTTGCTTTAAATTCTCTGATACCGTGAAGATCAAATCACTACCGTCTTTAATCATATCATAATTTTTTTTCAGAGTTTCTTCATATTGGCCATAGCTGGAATGCTCCAGCCAATTATCAACTGTATCAAAAATATTTAGCTTTTGATTAAATTGATTAAAGTATTCTACATACATCGGATTATAATTCCAAACAATTAAATTATTATTCATTCCCTCTTTATCTAATATCTTTTTCAATTTTGAAATGATTCTTTTTTTATTTAAAACAGAATCAATAGTTGAGTAGACTAAAATTTTATCAGTGATTTTCCAGCATGCGGAAGTTAAATTGCCAGAAAGAATTGTGCCTTTGGTATCCTTTAGAATCTGATCACTTATAAAAGTTCTTATTGCCTTTTTCCAGCTAAACGGCAGAAAATCAACAGCGATTATTTTATTAACTTCATCTCGCTTGGCTAAATTATGTAAAATATGAAAATTGCGATTGACAACACCTTTTTGCCAATCGCTATATTTGGACATATTAAA
>CAIXNZ010000004.1 GCA_903920975.1 Candidatus Falkowiibacteriota bacterium
GCGTACATTGCCATCGGAGCTGCGAAAATCAAAAACGTAATCATGATTCCGAGAAGTTTTTTCATTTGGCACCTCCAGGTTTGAGTTATACTAATTTCCTCCATTTCCCATTTTGGTAAAGTGAGATTTCTCTCACGATTTTTCTAGGGCCCCGCGGAACGGGACCCCCTTTGATTCTTTGTTCTGCTTCAGCAATTCTTTGCTTTCACAGAACTTCCTTCATCTGGCTTGAGGTTAGACGCAACTTTTTCACGAGAGCACCTCCAGGTTAGGGTTAATATTCGTATCCCCCATTTCCCTAAAAATAATACCTACTTGTTATACTTTCTCAATATTTAATGGTATTATACTATATATTACTAAACTTTAATAATTAATTTAAAAAACATGGGGAAAACATTTTTAACCGGTTTATTAGCCGGAGTGGCAACAGTCATTATCAACTTGATCCTAACGCCGCTCTTCAATGTTGTAGATCCAAACTTGGTCACAGCTTATGGCACAGGAGTTTTCAGGGTTGAATCAGATCCGGCAAAGATATTATTCTGGATTTTTCCATTTTTGATGGGCATTATTTTGGCCTGGGTTTGGACTATTGTTAAGCCGGTATTTAAAGGACAGATAACATCAGAACAGGGTGTTTATTTCGGATTAATTATTTGGTTGATATCAATTCCGGATATTTTTATTAACTATTCATCATTTCCATTGCCCCTACTAATGATCATCGGCTGGAGTGTAATGGGAGGCGTGGAAGCGATTGTGGCTGGTTTGATCTTTTCTAAGTTGCTGAAGTAAATAACACGCGTATTATATAAATCAAAAGCCCCGCAGCGCGGGGCTTTTTTCTTTGGCGAAATTTGGGCGGAGGAGGATTTGGTCAGAACCACATCGGGTTCTGACCACCCCGAACCCAATGTGGTTCGGGGCGAACCCTTTTATTATCGGAGAGGGAGAGATTCCCGCCTACGCTAAAGCTACGGCGGGCAGGCGAACCCTTTATGGCGGAGGCGAGAGGATTTGAACCCCTGAGACCAGTTAAGATCTTCCGCGTTTCGAATGCGGTGCTTTCAACCACTCAGCCACGCCTCCATATTTATTAATTTGAGACATGTCCCGTACCCATCGTGGTACGGGACCACTTTGGTACCTCTCCACTTAATCTTTTCTGGCCATTCTTTTGGCAGTTATTTCATCAAGATAAATTTTTCTAATTCTGATAGTTTTTGGCGTAACTTCAACAAGTTCATCATCGCCAATAAATTCTAAAGCATCTTCCAGATCCATTTCCTTGGGTTTATTAAAATGCTCTGCGCCGCCATCGCCCTTGGAGCGCATATTTGAGAGCTGTTTTTCTTTACAAACATTGACCCTAATGTCACCAGGTCGAGAATTTAGACCAACAACCTGACCTTCATAAACAGAAATACCTGGTTCAATGAATAAAATTCCCCTGCCCTGCACATTTACCAAACCATATAAACGAGTAATGCCGGTTTCATGAGCAACCAATGAGCCCTGCTCTTTTTCGCCCCAATTATTCGGGTCAATATCATATTGATAAAAAGTTGTATTAATTATACCAAGACCGCGGCTGTCTGTTAAAAATTCACTGCGATAACCAAAAAGTCCACGGGTTGGGATAGTAAATTCTAAATAAGTAATGCCATCAAGTGTTCTCATCTCTTTTAGCTCGCCTTTTCTGGAACCGAGCTTTTGAATGCATGAACCATAATATTGTTCAGGTACTTCAATAAAGACTCTTTCAAAAGGAGTAAGAGTTTTGCCATCTTTTTCTTTATTAATTACTTGCGGTCTGGAAACTTGAAATTCATAGCCTTCGCGTCTCATGCGTTCAATTAAAATTGCTAAATGCAATTCACCGCGTCCGGAAACAGTCCATGTACCGGCGGCATTATTTTCCACGCGCAAAGCCATATCAGTTTCTAATTCTCTATGCAATCGTTCTTGGATTTGGCGAGAAGTTGAAAATTCCCCTTCTTTACCGGCAAAAGGAGAATTATTAATCATAAAAGTCATTTTGACTGTTGGCTCTTCAATATTTAAAAGCGGCAAAGCAGTCGGATTATCCGCGTCAGCAATTGTTTCGCCAATATTTACATCTGGAATGCCGGAAATAGCCACAATATCGCCGGAGACTGCTTCGGTAATATCAATACGACCCAAGCCCACAAAAGTCATTAAAGAAACCAAGCGAAATTTTGTCATTTGGCCTTCGCGATTGATGTGCATTATATCTTGACCAGCTTTTATTTTGCCATTATAAATTCTGCCAATAGCAATTCTGCCACGGAAATTGTCAGCTGTTACTGTGGTAACTAACATTTGCAATGGTTTTTCAGTGCTGGAAATTGGCGCAGGAATGTGATTAATTATGGCATCAAAAACAGGAGTAATGTCTTGCATTTTGCTTAAATCAGAATCCAGGCCGGCTTTGCCTTGTTTAGAAGCAGCGTATATAACTGGAAAATTTAAAGCCTGATCATCAGCGCCCAGCTCCACAAACAAATCAAAGGTTTTATCCAAAGCATAATCAGAACGAGCATCGGGTTTATCAATTTTATTTATTACAACAATAATCCGGTGCCCCATTTCCAGAGCTTTTTTCAAAACAAAGCGTGTCTGTGGCATTGGTCCTTCCCTGGCATCAACCAAAAGTAAGCAGCCATCAGCCATATTTAAGACGCGCTCCACTTCCCCGCCAAAGTCAGCGTGACCGGGCGTGTCAATGATATTTATTTTTGTGCCATTCCACATCACCGAAGCATTTTTGGAAAAAATGGTAATACCGCGTTCTCTTTCCAAATCATTACTGTCCATAATCAAGTCCTTTTCATTCATTTCTTTGCCTAAAAAGGTCTTTGATTGGCGCAATAAAGCATCCACGAGCGTTGTTTTGCCGTGGTCCACATGAGCGATTATGGCGACATTTCGTATATTCATAATTAAATAAAAAATCCGCTGAAAACAGCAGAATCATTTAAAATTCTATAATAATTATAGCACAAAAATGATATTTGTCAAGCAAATTGGCTGGCGGAAGGCGAGGGATTCGGTCAGAACCACATCGGGTTCTGACCGCCCCGAACCCCAATGTGGTTCGGGGCGAACCCCCAATCAATGTATCGGAGGGAGCGAGATTTGAACTCGCGGTGCCTTGCGACACACTTGCTCTCCAAGCAAGCGCACTAGACCACTATGCGATCCCTCCAAGTTAATACAACCCCTTATTTCATAATTGTTTATAAACATAATCAATAATCATCCAGTCAGTCAAATGTTCAATTGGCGCTTTGTCATCAGTTAAAAATCCGAATTTATTATCATAATTAACTTTTTGTGCAGAATCAGCTACTTTATCAAGAATTGGCTGTAATTCACTGTTAGTCTTAATATTTTTAAGAACAGAAAAATCAATATCATTATCGCTTCCAACCACAATATAATTCCAGCTATTTTCAGCTGTACGAATAAAATAAACATTTTTAAATACCAAGAGCATAGTATTGGTAATATTGCGTAATAACGCTGAATCATCTCCGGTGGCATTTACATTCATGGCCACTACCCCTTTTTGCTTTAAATGCGACTTAACTGACTCAAAAAATTCTTTGGTTGTCAGGTGAAATGAAATATATAACTGATTAGAATAAACATCAATGACCACGGCATTATAATTTTTTTTGGTATAATCTATAAAATTTCGGCCATCAAGATTGTGCACGGTTAAACTGGGATTATCCAAGCCAAAATATTTTTTGGCCACTTCAATAATTTTTTTGTCAATTTCCACGCCATCAATTTTCAAATCATAATCTTTGCCAAAGAAATAATTTAATTGAGTGCTGGTAGTTCCACCGGCCAAGCCCAAAATGGCAATGTCCTGATTTTTATCATTGCCATCAATATAGGGCAAGATATTATAATAATCAAAATATGACCCGGTCATGATTTGGCCGGGTTCTTGATTCAATATGGAAAAGGTTCCCAAACCTTCATTTATTTTCAAATATCTCATGTTGTCAGCATCAACAACCTGAAAATATTGATAAACCGATTCATCTTCATAAATTGCGCCATCAACTGCTTTTATGGCTGGCAAACTAGGTATTAATAAGAAAAACAGACACAAATAAAAAGCAATCAACCATTTTCTTTTTAATAAACCTGATAAAGCCGTACAAAATAGCAAGAGAGCAAAAAAGATAATAGTTTTTCTGGTGCCAAAATATGGAATGAAAATTAAGACCGGTACAAAAGTACCGACAATGCTGCCAATTGTAGAAATACTAAATACCAAGCCAGCGTCATTGCCAATATTTTCTGATTTGACTGAAATTAATTTTATGATAAAGGGACTGACAATGCCAAGCAAAATAATAGGGATAATAAATAAAATTATGACTGTAAATAAAGAGCCTAAAAAAATCAGATTAGTGGCCGAACCCCAGAGACTTACATTGCCTGTAATAAATTCAACTAATGGCCTGGCTACAAACGGGATAATAAATAATAGCAAACAAGCTGATAAAATAATCTTTAAAAGTATTGGCAAATTGGGTTTTTGATCAGCTAATTTTCCGCCCACATAGTAGCCAATAGCTAGGGCCACCATAATGACACCGATGACATTTGTCCAGACAAAAGTTGAGGTGCCAAAATAAGGCGCTAAAAGCCGTGAAGCAGTAATTTCTACCGCCATAATGGCCATGCCGCTGATAAAGGCCAGGAAAAATAAATATTTTCTGTAATATTTTTGCGAAGTCATATATAAATTTTATACTTCTTCTTCGTTTGGGTCAAATATAAAAGGAACGATTGCTCGTCCCTTTTATTATGTGATTTCTTAATTTCCGCAACTTGCTGAACCTGTGCTTGCAGTTGTGCCGGTGCCAAAGCCAGAGGCGGGCGTTTCACTAGAAAGTTGCACCGTGCATTCTTTGGGCTGGGTTTTAAATGCGCCACAAACTGCTGCCAGCAAACTGGCTGAATCTCTGCCACTTTGCGCTTCCACACCATTTATAACCAATGTTGGTGAACCCTGCACATTATATTTTTGATTATCAGCTTTATAAACATCAAAGATCGGATATTGACCGCTTAACCAGGTTGCTTTGTCATTAAAATTCTTGGTGACATTAAATTGCTTATCAGTATCAGCAACACATGAATTTATCTTACCTTCATCTAGTTTCAAGGACTTAACGCAATCAGCACCCTTGCCATCATTTAAGAAACATTTTAGATATGTAAAATAATCATTTGGCGCAATCTTTTTAATACAAACTTGTCTCAATTCCTCATCTAGCTCAGCCTTGCCATGCATTGAATAGTCGCAAAATTTTACGTCAAAACTAGCTTTACTAGCCAGAGCATCAATTACCGGCAGAAGTCCTTTTTCTATTTGTGTGCCATAAGGACATTGGCTCATGACAAACAATTCTACGACTGGTTTATCATTTTTTGGGACTTCTTTTGTTGTAGGGGTCCCAGTCGCATTAGTATTAGTATTAGTTTGCGTATTATTGGCTTTTTCAACCTCTGCAATATCCATGATTTGTGGGAAGAATTTAGTGCCGTCTTTGGTCATATAAGAATCGACTGTTTGGCCTGAACTTAATTTTATGGAAATCTTATAAAGGCCGTTTTCTTCGGAAATACCATCAACAGTAACCTCACTGCCTTTTTGCACTAGATTATTATTAATGAAAGTTAAAGCCTTAGCCTTGGCTTCATCTGTTGATATAACCTTGGATACATTGCTCAAACCACAACCTGTTAAGGCGAGAGCAAACACTACGAATAAAATTAAAATTGACTTTTTCATAATTTTATTTTTTTATTATTTATTAATTAATAATAGTACTAACATTATATAATACGTATTTTTTCTTTGCAAGGGTGCATTTAAATTCGCGCCCTTTTCAACCTCAGCGAGTTTAATACGACAAATATTGAGCTAAAAGCCATGGCACCTGCAGCTAACATTGGCGAAAGCAGTATACCAAATGCTGGGTATAAAATTCCAGCTGCCACGGGCAGGCCGATTATATTGTAAATAAAGGCCCAAAATAAATTGCCTTTGATCGTTGCCATTGTTCTTTTGGAAAGCATCAGGGTTTTAACAACCTTAGTAATATCACCCTTTAAAATCACGATGTCAGCTGATTCAATGGCCACATCAGTGCCTGTGCCCATGGCAATGCCCAAATCAGCTTGGGTTAGAGCTGGCGCATCATTAATGCCATCGCCCACCATGCCAACTTTATTTCCTTGGGCTTGGAGAGCCTGAACTTTTTTTTGTTTTTCGTCAGGAGTAATTTTGGCATAATATTCTTCAATTCCTAAAAGCGCGGCTACGACTTCTGCAGTTTTAGAATTATCTTCTGTCATTAAAATCGGCTTGATATGCAATTCTTTTAGTTTTTCTATGGCTTCTTTTGATTCTTCTTTGATTGTATCAGCCAAAGAAATATAACCAATAAAATTTTTAGCATCTGCCAAAAGCAAGACACTGCGCGCTGTATTTTCTTCTTCTTGAATTTTTACTTTTGCCGGAGTAGGTATTTCAATCCCCTTTTCATTTATTAATTCCTGATTGCCAATAAAATATATTTGTCCGGCAATCTCGCCTTCAATGCCCCTGCCAATTTGCGCTTTAAATTTAGCAGCTTTGACAAGTTTTAACTTGTATTCTTCTGCTTTATTAACTATAGCTAGAGCAAAGGGATGTTCTGATTTTGATTCCAAGGCATAGGCAATGCTTAAAGTATTTTCATCTGTAAAATTAATTACTTTGGGCTTGCCTTCGGTTAAAGTTCCAGTTTTATCAAAACAAAGCACATTTAACTTTTCTGCTTTTTCCAAGCTCTCGGCATCTTTGATTAAAATCCCCTCTTGAGCGCCTTTACCAGTGCCCACAATTATTGCTGTTGGCGTGGCCAATCCCAAGGCGCAAGGACAAGCAATAATCAGGACTGTGACGCCAATTATTAAGGCAAAGACAAAGTTTGCACCAGCTATTAACCAAAGAATAAAACTTAATAAAGCAATGGAAATAACAACTGGCACAAAATAGCCAGAAATTATATCTGCCAATTTTTGAATTGGCGCTTTGGAACCTTGGGCCTCGCCAACAAGCTTAATAATATGTGCGAGTACTGTATCAGCTCCAACCTTTTCCGCTTTAAATGTAAAAGCACCGGTTTTATTTATTGTTGCGCCAATAACTTTGTCGCTAATTTTTTTATCAACCGGCACGCTTTCACCAGTGATCATGCTTTCATCAATAGTTGATTCGCCTTCTGTAATCTCGCCATCAACAGGAATTTTTTCACCAGGCCTGACCACAACCAAATCTCCGATTTTTACTTCTTCGATAGGAACTTCTTTTTCCAAACCATTAAATAAAACGTGAGCAGTTTTAGCCTGCAATTTAATCAAATTTTTAATAGCGTCAGAAGCTTTGCCCCTGGCTTTAGCCTCTAAGTACTTGCCTAAAATAATTAAAGTCAAAATTACTACGGCGCTGTCAAAATAAGTAACTACCACCTGACTGGCAGCGACAAAAATACCCGGGAATAATGTGGCGATAACCGAATATAAATAAGCGGCTGATGTACCCACGGCTATCAAAGTATCCATGTTGGCGCTAAAACTTTTCAAACCGCCAATAGCACCTTTATAAAATTGCCAACCCAGCCAAATCTGAACTGGTGTGGCCAAATTAAGCATTAATATAAAAACTACAATTTTGGGCAGGGCATTTAAATACGGGATAAATTCTGAAAAAGACAAAATCATTACCAAAACAGAAATAATAATACCGAAAATCATTTTATTTCTTAATTTTTTGATTTCTTCTTTTTTTAGCATGGCGCCATGTTCATGTCCCTCCATTTCACTGGTTTGTTCGTGTAAATTATAATTACCAATACTGGCCACTGTTTTTTGCAAAGTCTCAAAAGGTATTTCTTTATCCATTTCTAGGGTGGCTTTTTCCGTGGCCAAATTAACCACGGCTTTTTGCACGCCTGGCATTTTGGACAATTTCTTTTCAATATTTACTGCGCATGAGGCGCAATCCATGCCTTGGACATGATATGTTTTTTTCATATTATAGTAATTTATATTTATTATCAGGGCAAAAACGCCTACTATTGTCATGGTGAGGTTCTCGAACCATGACGTCACCCTTCGAGAGCCTCAGGGTGACATTATAAGGAGCGTTTTCGCCTACCAATCCCTAATTACTAATACCTAATTACTAATCACTAACTAACTATAAATTTTCCCCAAACCATTTGCATGCCGCAAGAAAATTTAATTTCCCCCACACTTTTTGGAGTAAATTCAATCACATTTTCGCCTAAATGTAATTTTTGATAAATATTATAATCCTTAATCATTATAGCACTTAAACAGCCGCTAAGTTGCTTAACATTAATTACCCAGCGAACAGGAATGTCTTTTTTAATATATAAAACATCTGGCTGATAACCCGAAGCTGTTAAATCCATATTTACAACCTGCGCATTACTGTCAGATGAAATAGTTTGCTGATTGCTTGTGGCTGGCGAATTTAAACTAAAATCAATTTGATAACCAAGATTTAATAAACCGCGATTAATCATAAAGAGAGATAAAATAATAACAAGAACACCGGAAAACTTTAATATATTTTTAATTTTGGCCTGGCTAATCAGGCTTAAAACAGCGCCAAAGCCAAACATTAAAAAACTAGTTCCTAAAGCAAACAAAAATAAACTAAGTGCGCCTCGTAAAGCACTGCCAGAACCCAAAGCATAAAGTTGCATGGCTTGTAATGGTCCGCAGGGCATTAAACCATTTAATAACCCGATAATTATGGGCGCTCTTTTTTTATTCTTTTGCGAAAGTATATATTTGGTTAAAAATTGCGGGGTTTTGATTTTAATCTTATTAAGTAGATTTGATTTAAAAATAAATGACAAACCCATAATGAGCATGAAAATTCCAGCCAAAAGCGTGATTATGCCAGTGAAAGTCGGGCTAATGGCGAAGAATGAGCCAAAACCGCCCAAAATTCCGCCAATTACAGAATAAGAGACTATTCTTCCGATGTTATATTGCAAATGGGGTAAAAGTGATTTTTTCTTTTCATTCTCATCAAAACAAAGAGTAGAATAAGTTACCACTAAACTTCCGCACATGCCCACGCAATGAAAACCTGCCAATAAACCAATGATAAAAATCAAACCATAACCAATATTGCCTTCACTTAATTTGGATAAAATTTGAAATCCGCCAAAATGCGTGACTAAAAGATAAATAGCAATCCCAAATGCAATTATCCCAGCTAGCCAAAAAATATTGTTATAATTTTTAGGTTTTGCAGAATTCTCCTGCAAATCAACAGGGTTATAACTTAGTGCCCTTATTTTAGCAAAAATCATTTCTTTATTTGTGGTATTTTCATCAAATTCAATATCTGCCAAATGATTATTGGGGTCAATTTTAACTTTATTGACACCTTGCAATTCTGAAAGTTCAGATTCTAATAGTGTCTGGCAACTAGCGCAATGCATGCCCTCAATTTTAAATTTGAGAGTTTTTGTCATGTTTATTTATTAAATAATTTAGTTACTTTTAAAATTTCCTGAACCATTTGCTCTTTTTTCCGCTCATTCCTGGAAGCCATGGCATTTTTAAAACAACTGTTCAAATGCCTTTCCATAAGCATCTGATGCGCTGACTTTAAGATTCCGATCACGGCCAGATTTTGCTGCATAATATCAATGCAGTAACTTCCTTCTTCTTCCATTTTTATAATCTTACCCAAATGACTCTGCGCCTTTTTAAAATTAATTAAAATCATTTTGTCGCTTTTCATATTTTTTAGTTATTATTAATTAAATATTCCTAAGTTTTGGAATTTGGAATTTGGAACTTGGTCATTATCGCCAATACCTCCCCCCTAGGTATAGGTATAATATAACGGCTTAAAATATATGTCAAATTGTTTGTGGATAAAAAAAGAGGAAGCTTTCACTTCTCTTTTTTAAATATATTTTTATTTTATATTTTTGGTTTAAGCTTATTCCAACCATTAACTTTTTCATAGGCATAAGCTGCCTGAAATATTTTTTCCTCGCCCAATTGCTTGGCAATGAGTTGCATGCCAACTGGCAGATTGTTAACAAAGCCGCAAGGCAAAGACATGGCTGGCACGCCAGCCATATTTATGGTCACGGTATAAATATCTTCTAAATACATTGTTAATGGATCGCTAGTATTTTCGCCAAGTTTAAATGCTGGCCTTGGTGAAGTGGGTATTAAAATCAAATCAACCTCGCTCAAAACTTTTTCAAAATCTTCCTTAATTAAAGTGCGCACTTGCATGGCTTTTTTATAATATGCATCATAATAACCGGCCGACAAAACATATGTACCGATCATGATTCTGCGTTTGGCTTCTGCGCCAAAACCTTCAGCGCGCGATTTGGTATAAATTTCAAATAAATTATCGGCTTTATTTGATTGATGTCCATATCTAATTCCGTCATATCTGCCAAGATTTGAACTGACTTCCGAAGGCATGATTATGTAATAGCAAGCCAAGCCATAATCAAGATATTTTAAGGAAACCTCTTTGAATTTAGCGCCTAATTTTTCCAAATCGCGAACAGCAATATTAATAGCTTCTTTTACATCCGGCTGCAAACCTTTGCCAAAAGCTTCCTTTGGAATACCAATAGTTAAACCTTTCACGCCTTTATCTTTCATTTGAGTATAATCAGGAACCGGCTTGGGTAAGGTGGTAGAATCTTTTTCATCTACACCAGCAATGGCATTTAAAACTATTGCGGCATCATCAACGCATTTGGCTAATGGGCCAATTGTATCTAAAGATGAACCCATGGCCACTGCGCCAAAACGCGGTACTCGACCATAAGTTGGTTTCATGCCCACAGCTCCGCAATGTGCTGCTGGACATCTGATGGAACCGCCAGTGTCAGTGCCGAGTGAATAAATAACCTGATCACTTATAGTACTTGCTGCGCTGCCGCCAGAAGATCCGCCAGGCACTCTTTCTAGGTCCCAAGGATTGTGAGTTGGTCCAAAGTCAGAATTTTCAGTTGAACCGCCATGACCCCAGGCATCACAATTTTGCTTGCCCAAAATAATGGCACCGTTATCTTTCAATCGTTTAATTACAGTTGCGTCAAATAAAGGCACATAATTTTCCAGCATTTTTGAAGAAGCAGTGGTGGTAATGCCTTTGGTTAAAATTAAATCTTTAATGCCGCAAGGAATGCCTTCCAGCATTTTTATTTTTCCGCCTTTTTTAATTTTCTTATCAACCTCTTTGGCTTGCTTGATGGCATTATCAAAATCAGTGGCTAAAAAGCAATGAAGTTTTTTGTCTGTCTTTTTGATGCGCTCACTACAAGCATTGACCAAATCCAAACTGGAAATTTCACCTTTTTGCAATTTCTCATGTGCTTCGCGGATTGTGAGTTGGTTTAATTCCATATTTTTATGTCACCCTGAGGCTCTCGAAGGGTGAGGTAGCGTCATGGTTCGAGAGTCTCACCATGACAGACTAGAATACGCTTTTTGTCTTAATTAAATTATCTTCGCTTTCAGCCGATTGCTTGATTAATTCTTTTTGATAATCGCACTGACTTATTTCATCACCTCGATAAACATTTTCCAAGCCAGTCACCTGCGCCGTGATTTCTACATTTTCAGTATCAATTGATTTTAATTTATCAACATAATCTAAAACTTTTGTCAGCTGGTTAGCATACAATTCTTTTTCCTTTTCTGTTAATTCCAAGCGTGAAAGCTTGGCAATTTTTTCTACCTCGGCTTTTGTTAATTTCATAGATACATATTATTCCCTGCTTTAGCAGGCCTATTTGGCGGGCTAAAGCCCGGAATAAATATAAAAACCGTAAAACGATAAAATATAATCCAATTCTAGCAATAATGTATAAAAGTTTCAATCCATTTGACAAATAAAGCAGTAAGTAATAAGATAAACCTGTTTTAGACCTCCTGGATGTAGACTATCCATCCAGGCTCTTGGGGTCAAATCCGGCATAACCTCGGGCTCCCTCGTGTAGCCCCACCACCATGCCGATTTGGCCCCTTTTTTATTCAAAAACCTATATATTCAAGCTCTTCTTGTAATTCAATGCCATATTTGTCACGCACCAGCATCTTAATATAACTAATAAGCTGGATAACATCATTAGCAGTAGCCTTGCCTATATTTACTATAAAATTAGCGTGTTTTGATGAAATCTGGGCGCCACCAATGGTTTTACCCTTAATATCCAGGGTCTCTATCAGCCACGCGGCTGGTATTTTTTTATATTCCAAATATTCTTTGGGCAAGTTTAGAAGCTTGTCTAAATTGATATTATGGTCAATCATCACATTTTTAAAAACACTGCCAGCCGATGGGTATTCCAAGGGCTGTTTATTTTTTCTATCTTCAAACAATTCCTTAATCTTTTTTTCACTCTCTGCCCTATCCCCTTTTTGTAATTGTAACTTCGCTGATAAAATCAAATCTGTATTGGTTTGAAAAATTGATTGGCGATAACCAAATTCACATTCTTTTTTGTCTAATGAAATAATTTTGCCATCTCTTAAAACTTCTACTTTACTAATATTGTCTGACATCTGTCCCCTGTACGCGCCTGCGTTTCCGCGCACGGCTCCGCCCACTGTACCAGGAATCCCCACTGACCATTCCAAACCAGTTAAACCTTTTTCAATACTTTTGTGAACTAAATTCATTAAAATTGTGCCAGAACCAGCAATCACTTTTTCTTTTTGGAAATCAATGCCATCATTTTTGTTAATTATAACCAAACCGTCAAAACCAGAATCAGAAACCAAAACAATACTTCCCCCGCCCAAAACAATGTAATTCATTTTTTTCTTTTGCGCGTCAGTAATCGCTTTGCTTAATTCATCAGAATTATTGGCAATAAAAAAATACTTGGCGTTTCCACCAATTTTAAAACTCGTATATTTTGAGAGTGAAATATTTTGTTGAAACATTTATTTCTTTTTCTTTGTACTTTTCTTGGTTACTGCTTTTTTAGCAGCTAGTTTCTTTTTGGGTTCTAGCTTTTTTACTTCAGGTTTTACTTCTTTAAACGGCTTGATAATCTTAGCTACAATCAAGGCATTGATAATTTTATCAAGCTTGGCATTAATGCTTGATAACTGATCACCCTTTGGCGCACCGCCTCTATCTCCACCACGATCTTTGCCAAAGCACTGTTCACAATAAATTGGCTTTCCTGGTGTGGGCTGAAAAGGCACCTGACATGGTTTGCCGCACTTATCACAAACTGCGGAAAACATTTGCCTATTTCTATCTCTTTCTCTAAACTTTGGTCGTCCAAAATCCCTGCCTTCAGACCTCCTGGGCATATCGCCTTTTCTTTTACTAAAACAATCAGAACAATAGACTGGCTTATCGCCAGTTGGCATAAACGGCACCTCACATGTTTTGCCACAATCAGCGCAAATCGCCTCATGCATTTGTGGTCTACCCCCAAAGTCTCGTCCGCCGGAGTCACGACCGCCAAAATCTCGTCCTCTACTACCCTTTGAATTTCTCATAATTATTAGGTTAAATTTTATTTAATAATATTTACGCTCGTTGGCAATTTCTGAATAATACCATTCAGATCTTGGGTAGAATAATTATTGCCTGAAATATTAAATATTTTCAAATTCTTCAAATTAGCAAGCTCATTTGGCAAGCCGGTTAACTGATTATTGGATAAATCCAGAATTTGTAAATTTGTAAGCTGGCCCACTTCTGCTGGCACGCCTGTCATCAAGTTATTGCTGGCATTAAGAACTTTAAGTTTTTTAAGTTGCCCAATTTGTGATTGAATGGCGCCTGTAAGCTGATTATTGGAGATATTCAGTTCTTGCAAGTTTGTCATATTAAAAATATATTCAGGAACTTTTGTTAAGCCCTGGTTGCTTAAATCCAGTACAGTATTACTGGGAACTGATGTCACTCCATTGACATTAACATTGGACGGTTGAACCAGTGAACAGCCAGCTAGAAGCACGCAGGCAAACGCGACTAAAAATAATTTGTTTTTCATAATATTGTTTAATTTATTTAATTTTTATTAAGTATTAAAACTATTTCTTAATCCATTCTCTGGTTATCCATTTTTTAATTAACGCTTCTTCCAAATCAATTTTTGAAGTTTTAGCAATGACAAGTATCAGCCCCAGTACATCAGCTAACTCTTTAGACATCGCTATTTTAGATTCTTTTGCGGACAGATATTTTCCCGGCCTGCATCTTTTTTTATGCACCAAATATGATTGAACAAATTCGCCAAGCTCTTCGGTTATTTTTAAAATTAAATAATCATCACTGGCTTCTATATTATCTCTTTTTAGATTTTTTAAAAATATTTCAGAGGCTTTATTTTGTAGCTGCTTGAATTCCATATTATAAAAATTATTTTACTTAAATTAATTCTTTGGTCACCTTATTTTTGTCTGGGATAGATCCTATATTCTAAAATATGGCACTCATTACCGCCAAGACCCGTCTTGTCATATTCCGCTTCAATTTTACCACCCATTGACTCGGGAATCATTCGGCTGGGAATATTTTTGTCAGCGACTGGATATAAAAGGTAATCGTATTTCAAGTTTTCATCCGCCCATTTTTTAATGGCTGCCATTGCTTCTTTGCCATAGAATTTTCCGTGAGCTGACTTTTTCAGCCAAACACCAAATTCTGGAGTTTTTGTATCAATGTGATGTAAGCCGCAACAGCCAAAAAATTCCTTTGAATCTTTATTAAGTATCACTAATTGTAAATTACTGCCCTCAGCCAATTCTTTCAGGGAATCCCCAATAAACGCCTCGGTTTCAGAAATATCTTTGGCTGGCGCAGGAAACATATAAGTAGTAATCTCCTTGGTAAATTCTTTAAAAATTTCATTTTTATAATCCATGGAAATTGGCACAAGCAAAAGTCGCTCGCTTTCAATGCGCTCTTTTAATAATCCTGGCTTTTCTATTTTCATTTTTTCATTAATCATATTTATTAAACTAATTCTCTTGCCACGTTATCTATATCCCCTGCCCCTAAAATCAAAACCACATCATTTGATCGTACCAAATCTAAAATTTTTGCCTTGGTCTCTACTAAATCCTGAGCATAATAATATTCAGAAACTTTTGCGCCGGCAACCAGTTTCTTGGACTCTGCCAAAGTTATTTTGTCCAAAAGATCTTGAGAGCTTACTCTTTTAGTCACATCTTTTTCTTCTCTGCCCCTTACATCATAAATTTCCGAAAGAATAACAATATCAGCCGGACTTTGAGCAAAGGCTTTAATAAAATCATTGAACAAAGCTTTTGTTCGTTGAATCTGGTGCGGTTGAAAAGCAACCAATAGTCTTCTGTCTGGATAAAATTCTTTAGCAGCTACAATGGTCTTGGCAATTTCAGTCGGGTGATGAGCATAATCAGAAATAACAATGGCACCATTTTTGTCATCAGTCAGATTATCAATTGTGCCAATTACTTCAAATCTGCGCCAAGCTCCTGTGTATCTGGACAATGTGTCTTTAATGACATCCGGGTTAACTCCCAATTCCAAAGCCAGCAAGGTTGCACCAAGCGCGTTTAAGATGTTGAACTTGCCAGGAATCTGTATGTTATAATCGCGTAATTCATGATTTTTATAAATAGGTTTAAAGATTTGGCGACCATGATCAACTTTAATATTTTTAATGGTCAAATCAACAGAAGGATTTTCCAGCCCAAAAGTTAAAACTTCGCAGGCTGGTTTTTCAATATTATCGTCAATATTTTTATCATCGCCATTATAAATAAGAATTCCGTCTCCTGGCAATTTATAAACAAAGCGATTAAAGGCTTCAATGTATTGGTTTAAATCTTTATAAAAATCCGGGTGGTCAAACTCAATATTATTTAAAATTATCACCTGAGGATTTAGTTCCAGCATGTGCGCCTTATATTCATCCGCCTCCACCACAAAATATTTGCTGGAACCGATTCGCAAATTACCATCCCAATTTTTTACTTTACTGCCCACAATCACTGTCGGGTCTAAACCACCGGCTTCCAAAAGCAAACCAACTAAAGCAGTTGTCGTAGTTTTGCCATGACAGCCAGAAATGGCAATGGTGTATTTGTCTTTACTGTATTCACCTAGAAATTGGAAGTAACTAAGGCTTTGAGCCTTGAGCTTTGAGCCTTGAGCTCGTTCTGGATTTTCCGGGGGTACAGCATCACTAAATAATAACAAATCAATATCCTTGGGCACATTTGTGGCTTTGTGCGGACCAATCACAATATTAGCGCCAAAATTCTTTAAAGTGCTGGTAATGTCAGAAGAAGCCAAATCAGAACCGCTGACTTTTTTACCCAAACTTAAAAGCAATTTGGCCACGGCTGATATGCCAATTCCGCCAATGCCGATGATGTGGACTTTTTTGATTTTATTTAAATCCATACTCTAATTTTAGCAAAAAATCGCATTAATTTAAAGGTTTTTGGGGTTGTTGCGGTCCTCGGACCAATTGAATGGGTTTTGTTGGATATAATATTTGTAATTATAATATTCGTTGTCATTACGAATCACGCGGTCATGAAATGATTTTTGCCATTGAAAATATTCGTGTCCATTTCGGTGAATCAATTTTGACGATGTGGTTTTGAATGCGCCAATAATTTCAGGCAACGGTTTAATTTTATGATTATCGCAATCGTGTAGGGAACGGTCGCGACCGTTCCCTACGGTCGTACCGTTGCCCTTTAATTTATAATAATTTTCATTTTGCAATTCTATAATAACGTGTAAATGGTTGGGCATTATCACCCATTCATCCAATTTTATGTAATCATATTGTTTTGCCAACCACAATAATTGATCTCTGACAATTTCGCCGATTTTCGTTAATACCACCACACCATTTTCAATATTACACAAACATTCCACCCGATCTTTTGTGCAAATCGTTATAAAATACCAACCCGGGGTGTTGTAATCATACCCCATCCACCGATTCAATTTTCTATCCCTACCAAGATACATTTTTATTTTTATTTTCTATTTATTTTTGGCCACGGTAATTATATTTCTAGAGTTAGCAACATTTTTTATAATCTCAAACCCTGATTTTTTTACCAAGGATTCAATTTCCATTTCCGTAAAAGCATGGACATAGCGCAGATGTTTTTTCTGCCAGGGAATAAAAACATCACCAAGATCCAAACTCATGTGCTTGACGCCATTAACTTCATTAAGCGGGTCAGTCATTTTTAATAGCGTGTATTTAATGATATATTTCATGTAGCGCGTCTGCCATAAATTCCAATTGATCATGAGCAATTTTCCGCCCGGCTTTAAAAGACTTCTTATATCTTTCAAAATTTGCTTTCGGAATTTTTTTGAAGGAATGTGATGCAAAACAGCCACGCAAATAACTAAATCAAATTTTTTCTTTAAAGGAGGTAAATTTAAAATATCTGCTACTAAAAATTTGGCATCTGGCCAATTAGATTGCGCTGAGGAAATTAATTTTTGGCTGTAATCAACTCCTAAATAATTTATTTTATTATCTTTCAGCAATTCTAAAAGCCGGCCATTGCCACAGCCCAAATCCAAAATATCTTGACCATTGGCAATATATCCCTTAAAATACTCAAATTCCGGCCAAACTGCTCCGCGTGTACGCGAAAAATCAGAAGCAATATCATTATAGAGCTCCTTATTCCTGGCAAGAATCTTTAGTGCTATTTCTTCCTTCATAAATTAAATGTATTTTGAACCACGAAATCTTAATCACTAAATACACGAAAATTTCGTGGGTTTTCGTGAATTATTTTAGTGGTTCAGTTCTCATATGAATCAAACCAATATCGAAAAACAAATAGTCCAGCAGCTTATTAAAGCAAAACCCACTGATTCTCGTGAGTTAAATTATTTAGTTAAAAAACTGGCAAGTGGTTATAAGATCCCCTCGCCAAAGCGCATTAAACTACTTTCAGCTTATCATAAATTAGTCAAATCTGGAAATAGAGATTTAGGCCTAAAAAAACTGCTAAAAAAGCGTGAAATCCGCACTTTATCTGGCGTGGCAGTAGTGGCAGTTTTGACCAAACCCTACAAATGTCCTGGCGAATGCGTTTTTTGTCCTAATGAAAAGAAAATGCCCAAATCTTATTTATCCAATGAACCGGCAGTTATGAGAGCAATTTTATGCAAATTTGATCCGTTTAAGCAGGTACAAATGCGCCTAAGAGCCCTGGCAATGACTGGCCATGACACTGATAAATGCGAATTAATTATTATGGGTGGCACTTGGACTTATTTGCCGCACAAATATCAGGAATGGTTTATTAAGCGTTGTTTTGATGCTTTTAATCAAAAAGTTGCTAAAAATTTAGCTCAAGCTCAAAAATGGAATGAGACGATGAAGTTTCGAGTTATTGGTATAACTTTGGAAACTCGTCCTGATTACATTAACATTCCTGAAATAAAAAGAATGCGCGAACTTGGCGCCACCAGAGTTGAATTGGGCGTACAAGCGATTGATGATAAAATTTTAAAATTAACAAAACGCGGTCATTTGACTAAAGAAATTATTGAGGCAACAAAATTACTCAAAGATGCTGGGTTTAAAATTTCTTATCACATGATGCCAAATTTGCCTGGCTCAACTCCAGCCAAAGATTATAGAATGTTTTATCAATTATTTCATGACCAAAATTATCAGCCAGACATGTTAAAGATTTATCCCTGCGTAGTGACTGACACTGCTAAAATTTATAAATGGTACAAGGCGAGAAAATTTAAACCATATAGCGATAAACAACTTTTGGATTTATTAATTAAAATAAAAAAAATAATTCCGCCATATGTGCGTCTAAGCAGAATTATTCGTGATATTCCATCCGAAAGTATTGTGGCTGGCAATAAAATTTCCAATCTGCGCCAGCTCATTGCTGAGAAATTCCAAAAGACAGGAGAATTTTGCCAGTGCATTCGTTGTCGCGAAGCAAGAAATAGAGAATTTAGAATTAAGAATATAGAATTAAGAACAAAGGAATATAGAGCTTCAGATGGTTTGGAATATTTTTTAAGTTATGAATCTAAAGATAAAAAAACATTATTTGCATTTTTAAGATTAAGACTGGCAAAGAATCAAGATATTTCCCTGCTGAAAGAGTTGCCTGAGTTAAAAGATGCGGCTTTAATTCGCGAAGTCCATACTTATGGCGAATTAATTCCTATCAAAAGTAAAAATAAAGCTGTCCAGCACATTGGTTTAGGTAAAAAATTAATTGCCCAAGCAGAAAAAATTGCTAAAAAAAGTGGCTATAAAAAAATTGCAGTAATATCTGGTATTGGAGTGCGCCAATATTACAAAAAACTTGGTTATCATCTTCAAAATACCTATATGGTTAAAAATTTGTAATTGTGGATAATTATTTGCTATAATATTAATCTACCTCTCCCAGGGGTGGTGGCTGGTTTGACTCTTGCCCTTGGGCATTAGGGGTGGACCGCTAGGTTCACCCTGAACAAAATCTGGCTTGTCCAGTTAAAATATTGTTCGAGTTGGGCTCCGTTCCTTTTTTAGGATCCAGATCTATTCTGGCAAGGCACCGAAGGGGTGCCTTGAAAATAACTAGCCACAAGCTAGTAAAAATAGGGTTCGGTTTCTAGACCCCCTTCGGGTGCATTGGGTGCCCGAACATGTCATTTTCAACGGGCGCGAACATCAGCGTCCAAAAACAGCGGGGGTGCACAAGCACCCCCGAGTAAATACCCAGCTTCTGCTGGTTGGTTATAAAGTTTCTTCGTTTCCAAAACGTCTTCTCGAAAAGGGGCACCATCGGGGTGCCCCGAAATCAACCGGACCAACCGGTTTAGAAATAAGGCCATTGTTGCTACACCTCCTAACGAAAGGGGCGCCATAAGGTGCCCCTCTTTTATTTTCAGCTAAATTAAGCTATAATTTCAAAAAGAAATATGAAATATCTAAATAAGGACAAACAAATATACAAAATCCTGCAAAATGAGCTGCAACGGCAAAAACAAGGCCTGGAAATGATTGCTTCGGAAAACTATACTTCTCCTGCAGTTTTGGAGGCCATGAGCACTGTTTTGACTAATAAATACTCAGAGGGTTATCCGGGCAAAAGATATTATAGCGGTAATCAATTCATAGATGAAATTGAAAGCTTGGCCATTGAACGGGCCAAGAAGCTTTTTGGCGCTGAACATGCCAATGTCCAGCCTCATTCTGGCACACAAGCCAATATGGCGGTTTATTTGGCCTTATTAAACCCTGGCGATAAAATCCTGGCCATGAATTTAGCCCATGGCGGACATCTGTCTCATGGCGCGCCAGTCAGCTTTTCCGGCAAATTTTATAAAAATGCTTTTTATGGCGTTGATAAAAAAACAGAACAACTTGATTACAAAGAAATTCTGGAAATTGCCCAGCGCGAAGCGCCAAAAATAATTATTGCCGGTGCCACTGCTTATCCGCGCCAAATTGATTTTAAAAAATTCAGGGAGATTGCCGATTCAGTTAAAGCCTATCTTATGGTTGATATGGCCCATTTTGCCGGTTTAGTCGCTGCCAAACTTCATCCCGATCCAATCCCTTTTGCTGATGTAGTTACCAGCACAACTCACAAAACTTTGGCTGGTCCGCGCGGAGGTTTTATTTTATGTAAAAATTTTTTAGCTGAAAAAATTGATAAAGCAGTTTTTCCCGGAATTCAAGGCGGTCCATTGGAAAATACAATTGCGGCCAAAGCTGTTTGTTTTGGCGAAGCTCTAAAACCAGCATTTAAAAAATATCAAGAACAAGTTTTAACCAATGCCAAAGTTTTAGCCCAAACTCTGATTAATAACGGCCTGGAGCTGGTTTCTGGAGGTACTGATACTCATTTGGTTTTATTGAAATTAAATAATTTGGGTATTGGCGGACAACAAGCCGAAGAAATTTTGTCTAAGGTTGATATTTATACCAATAAAAACCTTATTCCCTTTGATACCAAAAAAGCTTTTGATCCTTCTGGCCTGCGCTTAGGCACACCAGCGCTGACAACACGAGGCATGAAGGAAAAAGAAATGAAAACAATCGGCAATATAATTGCTGAACTTCTTAAAAATACCAAAGATATAAAAATCCAGGAAAAAGCTAAAAAACAAATTGCAATTTTAGTCAAACAATTTCCAATTTATAAAGAAATAAAATACTAACATGCCAGCCCAATTACTTGATGGCAAGATACTTGCAGAAAAAATTAAAACTGATTTAAAAACTAAAATTGATAAATTACAAACCAAACCAGGTTTGGCTTCTATTTTAGTTGGCACAAATCAAGCCTCACAGCTTTATATAAAATTAAAAGCCAAGGCCTGCCAGGAGGTGGGTATAGAATTTTCCACTTATTTTTTGGATGAAACTTGCAAAGAAGAAAAAATACTTGATGTTATTGATTTTTTGAACAAAGACCCGCAAATTAATGGCATCTTATTGCAGTTGCCTTTGCCAAAAAAATTTGACACTGATAAAATAATTTCCAAAATTTCACCCCAAAAAGATGTTGATGGCTTTCATCTGGAATCAAAAATTGTTTCGCCAACTGTTTTGAGTATTATGGAATTAATTAAAAGCACTGGCGAAAATTTAAAAAATAAAAAAGTCGTCATCTTGTCAAATTCTGAAAAATTTGCCGAACCATTTAAAACTTTATTGCCTGATTGTGAAGTTACTTATCTTTCGCCCAGTGCTCCGAGCTCCGAGCTCCGAGCCCAAAGCTCAAGTGCCGATATCCTTATTGTCGCTATTGGCAAGCCCAAATTTATTAAGCCAAATATGGTTAAGGAAGATGCCATTATTATTGACGTTGGCATAAATAAAGTAGACGGCAAAACAATTGGCGATGTTGATCCAGCAGTTGATAAAATTGTTAGCTATCGCTCCTCTGTGCCTGGCGGTGTTGGTCCAATAACAGTGGCCGCCTTACTTTCCAATCTTTACCAGTTAGCTAAAATTGACAAATAATATTTTTGTTGTAAAATAAAAACAAAGTTTAAAGGAGGTTTAAATGTATACGCTATTTGAAAGAATGTGCAAATTTATACAGAGAATACGTAACCCATGGGCTTTTGTTCTTTGGTATCCATCCTCATGCGAAGGAAGGCGCGGCATGGAAAGGTATAGGTATTGTCGTAGCGGTGGTATTTCTGCCCAATTCATGCCGCTTGAAAATTGGCTAATAAAATATCAAAGAAAACTAGCCCTCCCTCAATGGGAAAAATGGTACGAAGGAATACACGAAAAAAAATTCTCTGAAAAGGAGGTGCTTTGATGGAGCCTAAAAAAGATTATGCTTATTACTGGCAAGCCCTGAAAACAGCTGACTATGAGCAAAAAGATGGGCTGGGCGACAAATGCCTGGAACTTGCTCAATCCATTGATCAGATTAATGACACGCTTTTTACCTATTCATCTGTGAACGCTGAAGGTGTCAAAGAAAATTACTGGAAGGCCTACATCAGATTGGCCGAAAACATTAGGCAATTGGATCATGCCTTTAAATCCACGACTGGCTCCCTTCAAGAAGCGGCACAAAAAAGAGCCCAGGAAATGTTCCCGGACAAAAAGCTGCCTCTTTCATCGCTGAAATAATTTCAAAACCCTCGCAGTTCTTGCGGGGGTTTTTCTATTCACTCTTGACAAAATCTGTATTTTTGCTAAGATATTATATCAACGAAATCTTTGAAAAAAGGAGGATAATATGGTACCAGATAATAGCCCGGATGAAGCAGCTTTCCGTAGTATACTTGAACAAGCTACTAATTTTGGCAGGTGCACTGAAATTGCCCTCCAGGTTGGTAATTCACAGAAAGAAAAAGCCTTGAAAAGGGCTTTGGAGCTTGTTGTTCATTATGACGAAGCCATTTATGTTTATATGGCTTCTAACGATTCGGGATTACAGAATGAGGCAATTGCAAAGGCCATTAATATTACTGATGACTTTAACCATTTAGATTTTTGGGTAACCAAAGCCCCGACTGATGAATTAAAAGCTCTGGCTAAAACCAAGCTTAATCAATTGAAGAAGGAGGTGAATAGATGAAGAATCTTAAAGCTTGCAAAAAAAAGGTGGAAATCTGGAACTCCCTGCCTGATCTGCATAAAAAAAATTGGTCTGAGCAACAATGGAAACAAATTATTGCTCATACCCAAAAATGCAAGGTTTGTCGCAGAGAAATTGAAAAAATAGAAAAATGGGCAGATGAGAATATTACTTCTGATGCTGTTTGTGATATTTATTTTAACGAAGTAATACCAAATCTTCTGGGGATTAAATCTCCAAAAAAGGTTGACGAGAGGATGGTTGAAAAAGCTCTAGTATTAAGTGCGTGTCAGCTTTTCAACAACGAAAAGGATTCACAAACAGCCAGATTAAAAATGCACGAATATTTCCATCAAAAACACTTTGAACTGAGGATACCGTTACAAAAAATTTAAATACCGAAAGTGAAATTCAAAAGTCCCCTGCGAAGCGAGGGACTTTTTCTTTTGACAATAAACATTCAAGTGATATACTAAAGAAAAAATTAAAGGAGGTGCAATTTGACAAGAAAAAAAGCTAAGAAGCGGCAATTCAAAGTTGGTGACAAAGTGATCTGGATAGAAGCGACAAAGCTACTTAACAAATACATCAAACCTGGCAGGATCACTGGTATCAAGAAGATTGGAGAGTTCACTAAATATGTCGTTGAATTTAGTTACCGTTTCACTCCCCAAAGAAAGTGGAAAAAAACACGATTTTTACTTCCACGCGAACAATTAGCTTCTCCTAACGAAGCTAAATTAATTGTCAGCTCTTTAGAGCTCTCATTCGCTCTCAAGGCTGCGAATATTACACTCAAAACATTGGGTGTATTAAAAATGGCCCAAAAAGCGATTGATGACAAATCTTACGAAAAAAACAAAGCAATGATTAGTACCGAAGGCAAAAAAACAAAAAAAGAAGTCTTGCAGTTCGTAAAAGACGCAAAGCAACGGCAAAAAGAAGCAGAAAATCTGGCACAGCTGATTATAAAAGCAACGATTAAATAAAAATCTAAAGGAGGTGTCGAGTGAATAAAAAAAGCGTGAGAAGATTCAAGGTTGGCGACAAAGCATTTCAGATTGGCGAAAGGACAATTTGCACATCACCGAGAGAACTCTTCTTTGATGTTGAAATGGGAGTCATTGAAGCTAAAAGGAAAATGGGCAAAAAAACGCAATACCTAATTGCGGCCAAGCACAGATTCATTAAGAATACGAAGCGAGGGCCTCAAGGACAAGCAATAGTAACTTACAATTGGAAAACAATGAAAGCATGGTGCTATGCCAATGAGCTTCTGGCTGAAAAAGAAGCCTGGGCTAAAGCATGCAAGGAGCAAAGGAAACGCTTGGATGAAGATTTTCAAGAAGCAAGGAGTCTCTTAGCCAAAGGTGATGAAATAATGAAATCCTCAATAAGGAGTTTACAACGCGTCATAAAAATTGAAGAATGGTTAAAGCAAAAATAGCTTCAATTCAAAAGTCCCCCTCCGCGGCGCGGAGAGGGACTTTTTTCTTTGACAAATTTTTATTTTATTTTATCTAATTCATCTTTCCAAGCTAGCGCTAAATCTTCTTTCTCATCAATCAAAATTACTTTTTCCAAATTAATAGGCTTGAATTTTTTTATTTCCGCAATCATTACTTTGGCCGCATCTTTGATCGGAAAACTTCCCACCCCAGTACCCATGCCTGGCATGGCAATTATTTTAAAACCCTTGTCATCAGCCAAAATTAAAGCGCCTTGCACTGCCAAACCTACATTATAGGCCTCTGCCATATCTGTCGGTGAAATAACCACTGGTGAATGAATAATCGCTTTATAAGGCAATTTACCTGCTGGTGTGGCAATTGCCGTACCTATTTCCAAAGGGGCCTTAGCTTTAATTTTTTCTTCAATTTCAGGACCTTCTACGTGCTTGATTGCACTGGCAGAACTGCCGCCCATCCAGCCAAAAGAATTGGTGGGATTAACAATGGCGTCTGCTACCACTTTAATTAAATTGCCGTGTTGGATTTCAATATTTAACATAATTTTAGAATTAAGAATTAAGCTTACTAAGCTAATAATATTATACAATTTTATGCCTAAATTGTCATATTAAGCCATTGACAAAATAACAAAACTAAAATAAAATTTAAATCAAAATGAAAGGAGGTAAAAATGGAAGAAAGAAAGCTTGGCTGGATAGCTTATTCCGAACTTTATGACAAAGATAAAAAATTAAAACCATGTCGTGTTTGCGGAGGAGTGGTTATCAAAGACCAAAATAGCAATATCATCGAATGCAAAGATTGCAAAACGCAATTTCGAGAAAAACGATATATGTTCCTAACTGGATTTGACATGATCCAGCGAAAATAGAATCTTAAAGCCGAGGCTAACCCCCCGGCTTTTTTATTTGTCATTAAACCAATCTTGACAAAATTTATTTTTTATGATAAATTTAAAAATCAAATTAAAAGGAGGAAATAAAAATGGCTCAAAAAATGAGCGAAGATGAACGGAGAAGAATAAAGAAATCACTCCAAAAAATGTCTCCAGAGGCGGCTAAGCAGTACAAACAATTAGATGAGCAAGCAGCGCCTCTTTTGGGAGCAGCTCTCGCAAGTTCTAATATCAAACCCTGGCCAATGCGTGAGACAAAACCGAATCACGACAATAAGAAAGGAGGATGACTAATGAAAGTAATGACGCAATTGCCAATGAAGGTCAAGTTAATCAAGATAAATACGCTCAAATTAAAATGTGTCCGAGAATATCTTGAGAAACTTGAGCCCGAACTCAGACCCGATTATGCAATTAACTTCACGAAATTACAGATTCATCTAGAACAGAATGGATTTAGCACAACCAGAAATTCCGGAGAGCATGATGTCGAGTTATGGGCAATATTATTCTATTTTGCTACCACACCGCAAAAACATCCGCTTCTTGGATTTATAAGAACTGCCGAGAGTGGCGGTGACTTTATTGGTTTCGTACGCCAATAAAATATGATGAAAGCCGAGGTTAATCCCCCGGCTTTTTTTTATTTATCATATCTAATTGTTTTCAAAAACTCGTGTCCGGAAAAAGGATTTTCCGCATCGTAATCAATGTCGTCATTCGTATAATCATTGTCTTCATCAACTCGCCATTCTTCAAACAAATTTGAATCCAATTCAGTCACAAAAGTTGAGGGCCGATTAATGTTTGTACCAGTTAAATATGAAGTAGTAATTATTGGATAAGTTAAATAAAGTTCATCTTTGGCTCTTGTGACAGCCACATAAAATAACCTGCGCTCTTCCTCAATTTCCTGTGGTCTGTCATAAATTTTATAATGTGGAAATTGTCCTTCAACTAAACCCAGAATAAAAACATGTTTCCACTCCAAGCCCTTGGCCTGGTGAATAGTGCTTAAAACAATTTGTTCATCAGGACCTTCTTCATAATTTTCCACTGTCTCGCCTTTAAAACTTTCTGACAAAGTTACATCTGATAAAAAGTCCTCCAATTTTTCATAAGTCAAAGCAAAGTTGGCCAGTTGAACTAAGTCTTCAATTCTATCCTTGGCATTTTCAAAATTATTTTTTA
>CAIXNZ010000005.1 GCA_903920975.1 Candidatus Falkowiibacteriota bacterium
AATCGATAATTTTAATAAAATTTAATATATAAGCCTATGAAAAAATGTCCATATTGCGGTAAAGATATACAAGATGAAGCGATAAAATGTAAACATTGCAAAAAAGATTTAAAAACGTCAAATTTTAAAGATATTAAATCGCAAAATTATTACACAGAATCAGCATGGAAGATGTGGCGACCAGTCGTATATATATTTGGCATTTTAGTAATGATTGCCACCTTTTTCTTATGGTATATCTGGCTACCCATTATATTAACTTTAATTTTGTGGAAGAAAACGAAATTTGATGATAAGAAAAAAATAATTTTTACTGCAATAATTTTTGTTGTATTTATAGCGCTTGGTTCAATAACAAATTATATTTGGCCAAAACCAAGCATAACGATAATTGAGCCGCAAGAAAATTTTTCGGTACAGGCCAATGCTGTAACGATTAAAGGCAAAGTTGATCCTCAAAATTCAGAGATAAAAATAAATAATGAAAAAGTGAATGCAGAAAACGGCACTTTTACATACGAAGCCCAGTTAGCCGAATATCCAACCGAAAAAAATCAAATTACAGTTGAAGCGACTAATAGCAATGGCACAAGCTCAACTCAAGTAATTGTGACTAGAATTTTTACAGACGAGGAGAAGGCAGAATCCGAGTTAAAGATTAAAGCGACGGCAGAAGCTAAAAGACAAGAAGCATTAACTTATTTAAAAAATTTTAAACCTAATAAAGACTTCCAAATTTTTGAAAAGGCCATGAGCAATAAGGTGACTTTTGATTGGGATGAATTTGATTATTATCATTATTATGAAGCGAAAAAGGACGAGAAAATATTATATATAAAAGTTAATACCAGCCTTAATTCCCCCATTCCCTTAAATGCCTGGTTTATAGACAAAGATGACAAAATTGTAAAATCTGAGCTAACACGCGAATATCATTTTAGAAAATATCAGGATTATCTACGTGGTATACCAGGTAATGATAATGATTTTGAATATAGAGAATGGATTAAATTTGTCTATTGGGCCAGGATTCCATCAGATCTTGCAAAAAATACTTGGTATATTAGTATTGGTGCTCCTAAAACCATAGATGAAATACCAATTTTTTCAATATTAATATTGGGTAAATTAAATTAAAGTCAGTTTTCAGCAAGTTTAGAACGCCAGATTTTATCGCAAGATTTGGCGTTTTTTTCGTTTGACTTAGCATGATTTTAGGCGTAAAATGAGATTAAATTAACTTAAATTTTAAGCTTTCAAATATGGACAAAAAACAATCAAAAGAACAAGTCACTAGGCTGATTGAAAAGTATAAAAAGATTCTAGAGGAAGGCAGAATTAAAGAATATAACGAAGCTCAAACTCGCAATGAATTTATTGAGCCACTTTTTGAATCTTTGGGCTGGGATATGAGGAATTTAAACAGTGAAAATGAGGTGTCTACAGAAGAGACAACATCAAAAGGTAGGATAGATTTAGCCTTCAGATTAAATGGTATTCCGCAATTTTTTCTGGAAGCCAAGCCTTTAAAGGCCGATTTAGATAACGAGGATTATGCCAGGCAGGCCATAAACTACTCCTGGAATAAAGGTGTTACCTGGGCCGTCTTAACTGATTTCGAAGGCTTGAAAATTTTTAATGCCCAGGCAGAATCGCGCCTGTTATCCGACAAGCTGGTTTTTGAATTAAAATGGGATACTTATTTAGAAGATTTTGATCGTTTATGGCTTTTATCAAAAGAAAGTTTTAAAGAGAATAAATTGGATGAGTACGCGGTAAAATACGGCAAAAAAATTAAAAAGCTGACTGTCAATGAAAAACTTTTTAAAGATTTAACTTCAGCTAGAGAAATTTTGACCAAAAGCTTTAAGTTATGGAACGAAAAAGTTGATCAAGAAACTTTGGATGAAGGCGTACAGAGAATCTTAGACAGGTTAGTTTTTATTAGAGTTTTAGAAGATAAAGGATTGGAACCACCGACTTTAAAAGAAATCTTGCATAATTGGGAGGCAGATAAAAAATCCAAGCAATTTTTTCCATTATTAATTGATAAATTTCGTGAATTAGATGATATTTATAATTCTAATCTTTTTACTGAGCATCCTTGCGAAGAGTGGGAGGAATATGATGATTCTTTGAAAAAAGTGATTTTAATGCTTTATGGCAATAATGTTTATGAATATGATTTTAAAGAAATTCCAGCTGATATCTTGGGCGGAGTTTATGAAAATTATTTAAGCTATGTGCAGACCAGAAGCGATGCCAAAGGCAAAGCGCGGGCTAAACGCAAAGAGCACGGCATTTATTACACGCCCAGATACATTGTTGAATATATTGTTAATAATACTTTAGGCAAAAAGTTGGAAGATATAAATAGCGTGCATCAATTAAAACAACTTAAAGTTTTGGATCCGGCCTGTGGCTCAGGTTCATTTTTAACCAAATCATTGGTAACTATCAATAATAAGTATAAAGATTTTGGAAATAAAGGCGACCAGTTTACCAAAAGTGAAATTCTTTTATCTAATATTTATGGCGTTGATCTAGATACGCAAGCCGTTGAACTGGCTCGTTTAAACTTATTGATTGACGCTCTGGATAAAAAAGCTAAACTGCCGAATTTGACAGGCAATATCAGACAGGGCAATTCTTTGATCTCGGGCGAGGCCAAAGAATTAGAAAAATATTTTGGCAAAAATTATAGAGAACTCCACCCTTTTAACTGGCAGGAACAATTTAAAGAGGTTTTTGATAAAGGTGGATTTGATGTGATTATAGGTAATCCACCATATGTCAGGCAGGAAGCGTTTAAAGAACTGAAACCATATTTTGAAAATGCTTTTCCTGATGTATATTCGGGTATGTCTGATTTGTATATTTATTTCTTTGAAAGAAGTATGCAGTTATTAAAGAATGGCGGTTTATTTGGCTTTATTGTTTCTAATAAGTTTATCAGATCCGGCTATGGTGAAAATTTGAGAAAATACATCCGAAATAACTTTAAAATTCTGTCTTTAGTTGATAAATTTGAAAATAAAGTTTTTGCTGATGCCGCAGTTGATCCCTGCATAATTATTTTGCAAAAAGAAAAGCCAGAAAAAAGTCATAAAGTAATTTATAATTATACTACGAAAGTTTTGCAAAGTTCTCTTTCGGAAAAGGGCTGGACTTTTGCTGACAGTTCAGTTTTGAATTTAAAAAAGAAAATAGAATCTGCTGGTAAAAAGATTAAAGACTGGGAAGGCGTAAAAATTTATTTCGGAATTAAATCGGGTCTAAATGAGGCCTTTATTATAAATGAAAAAATTAAAAACGAACTAGTTAAAAAAGACAAAGAAGCTTTAGAAATTATTAAACCTATTTTAAGGGGCAGAGATATTGAAAGATATAAAATCTTATTTGCCAATCTTTATTTGATCGTCTCTAGAATTGGGTTAGATATCAAAAAATACAAATCAGTTTTTGAGTATTTAGAAAAGTTTAAAAGCCAATTGCTCAAGAGAACCGATTTTACTTCTGGAGTAATGGAATGGTTTAATTTGCGGCCTTGTGATTATTATGAAAAATTTGACGAACCAAAAATTATTTATCCTGATATTTCAGAAAAGGGCGGTTTCTATTGGGATAATGAATGCTATTTTTTTAATAATACAATTTATATGATTGCAGGCAAAGTAAAAAAATCATGGGTAGCGGTTTTAAATTCAAAGTTGATGTCCTGGTATTATCCGCAAATAGCTTCGGGATTGGGAGAAAAAGGCGTGAGATATTTTACGCAATTTGTTAAAGAATTGCCTCTCCCTGAAAATACACAATCTTTAGAAAAGTATGCCCAAGAAATGTTTGATTTAAACAAAAAATTACAGGCTGTTCCTGAAAATAGTGAAAAGTGGCTGGATTCAAAAAGAGAAATTGAGAAGTTGGATAGGAAAATTGATGAGGAAGTGTATAAGTTGTATGGGTTGAGTGAGGAGGAGATAAAGATTATTAAAGGGAGTTAAAAATATGCGTATAAAAAGTGAAACAAAACCCGAATTGAAAGTTAATGCCATCGATTACATAAAAGGTAGCATTATTTTTACTAATGATAGATATAAATGGATTAGTTCATTAATAACAAAAGTGTTAGAAGACAATTTGTGCGATAAAGATATTGATGAC
>CAIXNZ010000006.1 GCA_903920975.1 Candidatus Falkowiibacteriota bacterium
CAGAAGCTTATTGCGTAAAATGTAAAGGTAAGAAAGAAATGAAAGACGCTCAAGAAATAAAGATGAAAAACGGCAGACCAGCAGTAACAGGAAAATGCCCGGTTTGCGGAACAAAGATGTTTAGAATCGGTGCGGCAAAATAGTACTCTTTATATAAAAAGGTCCCGCGATGCGGGATCTTTTTATTTAGATGGTTTGATAAAAAAAGAGTTTTAATCTAAACTTGAAAGAACGGGCTATAGCGCCCCGCACCATGCTCGCTACGCTCGCAGGTACGGGGCAAGCAGCTTCAGCCAAAGGCTGACCGGCCTCTGGCCGGGGTTAGCGCGCATGCATGGCCCCGCCTACGCCTCAATAATGCTTTATTGATGCTCGGCTTCGGTGGGGTAAAGGTGCGCAAATTAATTTAAAAATCTTTATCGGGGTGTAGCTCAGCTGGCTAGAGCGCGTGCATGGGGTGCATGAGGTCGCAGGTTCAAGTCCTGTCACCCCGACTAAAAATTTTTAAGGTGCATGCCTGCCCGCCGTAGCCAGAGCTTGTCGAAGGATGGAGGCGGGAGGTCGTGGGTTTCCGCCTCCGCTAAAGCTTTGGCGGACAGGCAAGTCCCACTAGCCCGACTAAAAATTTTTAAGGTGCATGCCTGCCCGCCGTCCTTCAACACGGTGACCCAATATTTCATTAGAAATATTTAAATCAATAAATCATTTCTAGTTTGACTGGTAATACCTGATGCGATATATTGGACGCGAAGTATGAATTTTTATTTAATTTCGAATAGCACAATAATTTATTTTTTATGAACAAAGATTTAATAGTGACGATACATAAAATATTTCCTAATCTCGAATGGAAAAAAACAAAATTTATTACCTCTGGCTGGGATTACGACATTTTATTGTTAGATAAAAATTTTGTAGTGCGCATACCCAAAAATAATGAAGCGGAAAGAAGAATGCCGATAGATTTTTGTTTATTAACTTATTTACAGGAAAAAATTGATGTCCATATACCCACCCCAATCCTGAAAGATACTGAATCAAAAATAGCAATTTATAAAGCCGTTAATGGCGCCCCGATGAGCGAAGTGAGATATAAGAAATTAAAACCTCATCAAAAAAATAAATTCGCGAAAATCGTTTCTTCTTTCTTGTCCCAGCTTCATAAAATTCCCAAGGATGCGGCATGCAAGTGCCAAGTTCCCGAAAAAGATGCCATCGCGGAAAATAAAGAGGTTGCGAGCAACTCCAAACTCATTTGTTCCAATGTGAGCCAGCGAGAAAAAAGCATACTTGATGTTTTCATGAAAAAGCGAAAAAAAATATTAAAGGGATTTAATCCAACATTAATTCACGGCGATCTTACCAGCGAAAATATTTTTATCAAAAAAAATTTCGATGATAATCTTGGCATTATTGATTTTAGCGATGCAGTAATAGATGATCCCGCCCGAGATTTTGCTGCTTTATTTTCATATGGCGATCAATTCGTTCGCACTGTCATTAGACACTACCAAGGATCTTCAAGGCAAAAAATATTTGAACGTGCAAAAATTTACTATCAAGAAATGGCCATAACCTTAATGGCATGGTCCATTAAGGGTTCAAAATTAATAAAAATGAGAGACGCAAAAAAAATATTTCATCAAAGACTGAATATAAAAAGGGTGTAACTGACAGTTACACCCTTGTTTGTCGTTGAAGACGATGGACATCAAAGCCCCATCCCGACATTGCTAAAATAGTTTTGTCGAGATTGCGACTATAATATCGCTCGTCCCCATCAGCCAAACTGCCGTCTTCACGTAGCTTATGAAGATAACGGTCGATTGGTTGTGACTCATGGTCTTTTATTGCCGCTTCTTTAGTTATTATTCCAGCGGGATTGGCCAGAACAATATTTTGAGTATGGTCCTTGCCCCAAAAACAATACTGGAGAGAAATGATTTTTTTGCTGCAAATTTTCAAAACCGACATGGCTATCCTGTGAGTGCTGATGTGATCTGCATGATTATCATTTGAATTTGGAAAAGCGACAATTGCAGGAGAGCACGACCGCAACTTCCTCAACGACCTCTTAATCGCTGGCTGTAAATCGTTGGACAACTTTGAGTCAGCATATCCCCAAAACTCAATTTCTTTAACTCCAAGTCGTGAGGCGCCGTAACGTGCTTCAATCATTCTTTTTTGTCTAAGTTTCTCAGTGTGATAAACCCTTAGATCATTACCGCCAGCCCCGCCATCCGTTAGAACGATTTCAACTATGCGCCAGCCGAGAGTCATGGCTCTATGGCAAAGAAGACCGCACGATAACTCAAGATCGTCTGGATGAGGAGAAAAGATTAATAAAGTCAGAATTTTTCGCTTGCCCTTAGCAGTGCTTCTCCCCAAGTTATGGTTTGCCATGGTCGACCTCCTTGTTGAACTGAATTTTCTTTCTCAAATAATTTTCGAGAAAGATTACTAACCCATTTGTCAACGAGTCCGTCGAAATTGATTGATCGTTCACGCCAAACGGCAACTGCGTCGCACTGGGTACTAGTCGCGAGCAAACTGCCCCAGAGCTCATAGAGACCATAAAGTTCCTCTTTGGTAAATTGCGGCACTTCATTAGCCATCTGACATTCAATTAATATTTGCATTCCGCCGACAGGATGGCAAAAAACATTTTTATTAAACTTAGTTGACTCGGCTGCAGCTAAGCCATAACCTTCGGTGAGGCTTGGATGAATTACGGCAATTGCTTGGGTCATGAGACTAAACAAGTCATTTTTTTTCAACCAAGGAAGCCATAAGATGTTCGGGCAAATGTCACGTACCTCGTTAGATGGAGAACCAACAGCAACAAAATCAAGCCCTTCGTTCTGCATCTTTTTAGCAATTGATTCAAAAAAACCAATCCCCTTACTTAAGACGGGTCGTGAAGAAAAAAGTATGAATGGTTTTTTTGTCAAATCATACTTAGTGGCCACGTCAATATTCATAAATGACGAAACACGCTCTTGCAGCAGTCCCAATGATTCCACTATCAGGATTTTTTTGGCTCGATTTGCCTCTTGAATCGCTTGTTGTACTTCTCTTAATCTGCATGGCCACTCGATAGATAATGCGTCTTTTAGCATGCCACTACTTGTAACCATAATACGTGAATCACTAATCGCAGATGATAAGAGTGATTCCGATTTCATCAGCTTTCTGACTGATGCAGGAAAATCTGACCTAGCTGGATGATCATACAGGCTATGCAGCCAAAAAACAGAAGGTATGCCCATTTGTTTGCCAATAATCACGCTTATAGCCGCTTCGTTGTCATGAGCAACAAAACATTTTTTTGATTTACGACTTAATAAGTCCAATGCTTTTTGACAAAAAACGACTAATCCTGGTCCCAACTCGATGTCGGTTTGATTTGCTACGTCAATCTGGATATTAATAGCCGAGGGAATGAATTCCTTTGTGGGACGGCAACGTGCGGTAGCAAGCGGATCCGATGATGGAAAATAAACTTCCGTTGTTACTCCAAGCGAGACGAGCTGCGAAGATAAATTTTCTACCGCAATGCCAAGGCCGCCAGAATATTGATACGGTGCAAGTTCACTGCTTATCATCTGAATTATTGGCATTTTTTACTCCTTATAGTCGTTAATGAGACGAAACTGTTTAAGTGTTTTAGTCACCTCTTTAGCCATCGTCACATAATGACTCCACGGTCTTTGCCTGTGCTCCAGCTTGGGCAGTGAAACTTCCGTAACCTCCAGGTGATTTTCATATGCGGAAAGAAGCATCGCCAGTTCAATACCAAAATCGTCTGGAAAAATGATGCCCATGGCGAAATCTCGCCTGACGGCCACCATGCCAGATAAGGGCTGAGAAATAACTTTAGCGGGATGATTGGCCATCTCAAGTATAGGTTTTACCAATATATCGGTAACCGGTCCTGGCTGTTCACTGCGATCAAACGTGCCTTTTACTAGGCCTACCTTATCCGATGTCAAGCCAGCTAACAATCTTTCCGTAAATATCGCTGATGGATTTTTGATATCTCCATCAAACAAAATCACTACTTTTTCACTAGCTTGTTCAAGCCCCATTTTAATGGCATTGCCCTTACCCTTGAGAGGTGACTGAATAACGGTGGCATTTCCTGCTAATGCTTCATGATAGGTCATATCACTGCATGCATTAGCAACTACGATAACTTCAGTGACTCTTTCATGATCCGCAAATCGAAGACAACAATTTCTTATAGTTGCCTCTTCATTGTGAGCCGGAATAATGATCGAGCAATTTCCCGTGTACATGGTTATCCTCCTTTTTTATTTGTTAAAGTACCTTTAATTCCCCACGATGGAAAAATTATCCTATAAATGGATTTATTATTATGGCATATTTATCATTTTTATTCAAGAGTTCGCATTTTGCGTTAGTTTTTGCCAATTTATTTTGTTACATAAGGGGCTTGTAAATTTATTAAAAACATAATAATATCGTAATAAGTCCATTTGTATACCCCTATACTCAAGTACTCGGATTCTATATAGAGGAGGTTAAAAAATGTCAAAAATAAAGTGCTTAGTTATTGTGCTTGGCTATGACCATAATTTAACTACCAAGTATAAGCACTACCTGGATTTGGCGATTGAGACCATTAGAAAGAATCAGGCGGAGATTGTTCTTACTACTGGCAGTTATGAAGGCAACAGAGAAGATTATACTGACGAATCTGCTTTTATTAAGGAATATCTGCATCAGCATAAGATTGCGGCAGAAATAATTGCTGATCCGCAAGGCATCACTACTTTACAGAACTTCAAGGATGCGAAAAAATTGATGGCTGAGCGAGAGATTGATCCAGAAAGAATAATCATCTGCTGTGAAGGAATTCGTCTCTTTAAAATCAAGGTGTTGAGCTATCTGGTTCTTAAAAGAAGACTGAAATTTGTGGCCTATGAGCTGATTGAAAATCGACGCGCTAGATTGTACGAAAAATACTGGAACACGCCTCATGATATTCTGGGCTTTTTCCTGCCTTTTCTGGAACGCAATAAAATTGCCAAAAGACGAGGCATAAAAAAATAAGGGAAGACCCCTCTGCGTCTCCCCTTTTATTTTTGGCTGATAATTGATAAGATTTCAGTATATTAATAAATAAGGTATATTTATGGATTTCCAAGAATATCAAAAAAAATCACTAGAAACCGCTATTTATCCCACTGTCGGGAAAAGTTTTGTTTATCCCACCATGGGTTTAGCTGGAGAAGCCGGTGAAGTATCGGAAAAAATAAAAAAACTGTTTCGCGACAAAAATGGTGTCGCTGACGGAGATACTAAAAGAGAATTGGAAAAAGAACTGGGCGATGTTTTGTGGTATTTGTCACAGATAGCGACGGAGTTTGATTTGTCATTAAATGAAATTGCCGAAAAAAATATTGAGAAACTTTTTTCACGAAAAGAGCGTGGTACTCTACATGGCGATGGAGACAATAGATAAAATGGAACGACAGACTTTAGTCTGTTAAATAATATGGAATATCCAAAAGACAGAAATATTCACAGACCACCACATTTATTATTGGATAATGAAAAATACTTTATTACATCTAGAACCGTGGATTGGTCTCCATTCCTTGACAGTGACGAAAAGAAAAAAATTCTATATGATTGTATTTTAAAAGCTTTGATGAAATTTAATTATATCTGCGATTCTTGGGTTATTTTAGATAATCATTATCAATTAGTTATTGGGGTGAAAAATAGCCAATATCTGCCCTTATTTATAAAACAAATTAATGGCGGCAGTTCAAGATTAATTAATAAAATTGACAATTTATTAAATCGAACAATTTGGGATCAATATTGGGACACAATCTTGGATGATGAAAAAAATTATTGGACCCATATTAATTATAATCATCATAATCCCGTTAAACATGGCTATGTTAAAAAAATGGAAGATTATCGCTGGTCTAGTATAAATGAACACATTAATAAATATGGGCACGAAGCTGTATATGAAACATTTAAAAATTATCCCGTGATTGATTTTACTCCGCCGTGGGACAAATAACGCACTAAAGTGCGTCGATCCGATAAAGGAGCTCTTAAATGGAACGACAGACTTTAGTCTGTTAAATAACATGAATCAAAATAACGCACTGAAGTGCGTCGATCCGATTAATTAATCAACAAGCAAACATATGTCTACACAAAAAATAATTTTAATTGTAGTTTTGGCCATAATTTTAATTGCTGGCATAACCATTGCAGTTTTAAGATTTTCAACGCCTGAAGATACATGGCTTTGCCAAAACGGACAATGGGTTAAACATGGCAATCCTAATGCACCACAACCATCTACTCCCTGCCCAGGCGGTGTACCAAATGTGAATCAACCCCAGGTAAATAAAAATACAAACATTAATCAAGTACCGCAAAACAAAACCGGCATTATCGTTGATAAACCAAAAATCAACGAGGAAATTACCAGTGGCTATTTGATTGAAGGCCAAGCAGCTGGTTGGTACTTTGAAGCAGTATTCCCGATAAAATTATTGGATGCAACTGGCAAAGAAATTGCTTCCACCCAGGCACAAGCTCAAAGCGATTGGATGACTGCTGACTATGTACCATTCAAAGCAACTTTAAATTTTTCAATTAGTAAAGATCAAAATGGCACTTTAGTTTTTATGAAAGATAATCCGTCTGGCTTACCAGAAAACGACCAAAAATATGAAATGCCAATGAAATTAAAAGCTGATTTAATGACAATCAAAGTATTCTTTGGAAGTTCTGTAAAAAATCCCAATGCCCAAGATTGCAATTTGGTTTATTCTGTTGAAAGAATAATTCCCAAAACCCAAACTACGGCAGCAGCTGCCATTAATGAACTTCTCAAAGGAATAACTGCTGAAGAAAAAACAGCGGGTTATTATACTTCAATAAATACAGGAGTAAAACTACAAAAAGTTACTATAAAAGATGGCACGGCTTATGCTGATTTTGATGAACAATTAGAAAAAGCTGTTGGCGGTTCTTGCCGCGTTGCAAATATTCGCTCTCAAATAACACAAACATTGAAACAATTTTCTTCTATAAAAAATGTGGTGATTTCCATAAACGGACGAACCGAGGATATTTTACAACCGTAAATAAAAGAAATATATAAATTTAAAAGCCCACTGCTACGCAGTGGGCTTTGCTTTTACTCATTTATAAAAAAATCATTAGGATACTCCATGCCCAAGTGCAAATTGTAAACAGAAAGAATTCCCTTGATTTCGTACAAAGATTTACGTCCGAGATTTTTAACTTTCAGTAAATCAATCTCGGTTTTTTGTGCCAGCTGACCAAGAGTTTCAATACACATTATTTTGAGGCAATTTGTGGCTCTACTGGAGAGTTCCAGTTCCTCAATCCGGCGATCAAAATCTGGATTGAAAATTAGACCCCTGACATTGTGCAAATTTTCCAAATCTTCACCCAGGTCTTTGTCCACGCTTTCGAAAAGATTATGTTTCTTGATAATATTGATCACTGCCTGAAGCCGCCTTGAAAGCAAGAGATTTCCTGACTTTAATTTCTCATTTTCTTTACCCAATTCCTCGAGGAATCGTTGCTGTTCAGTGATTATTTGCCCTATTTCGGATTTGAAATAAGCATTATAAGCTACGACCATACCCCTCTCATTGCGCGTATACCTTAATTCCTTTATTCGTGAAGAGTGCCTCAATTTTCGCAAGGCCTTCAGCTCTATCTGGCGAATCCTTTCCCCCGAAACACCGAAAGGCTTTGCTGTTTCATCTAATGTCGATATATGGCCATCTTTCAAACCAAACCTCAGCTGGAGCACTTGCTCCTCTCTTGGCGTAAGCGTTGAAAGGATTTTTTTTATTGATGATACCCTTCTTTCATCAATGGGTAAAATATCGCTCCTCCTTTCTTCGCCGAATCCAAAAATTTTTAAAATCAAATCTTCGCATCCCTTTTGTGACGCAACAGGAACTTCATTTTCACTCATTTGCCCTCCCTTTTTTATAAATTATTTTGAAAAGAACTTAATGCTAAATATTAGCTGATTTACTAATTTTTGTCAATGCTTAAAGAATTGCCCAACTTGTGCTAAAATAAAGGAAATATGATTCTAAATTTTCTAGTTATTATTTTAGGCCTGATTGTTTTTGAGATCATCTGCAGTGTTGATAACGCTGTGATTAATGCTCATGTCTTAAAGACAATGCCAGAAAAATACCGCAAAATTTTTTTATTTTGGGGCATACTTATTGCTGTTTTTGTCGTCAGAGGCCTTTTACCCTTTGCTATTGTCTGGATGGTCAACCCTGGACTTTCCGTGGTGGAAGTATTTACCTTTGTTTTTTCAAATGACCCCAAAATCGCCCAATACGTAGATCAATCAAAAGAACTCCTGCTTTTAGGTGGCGGCATTTATTTAATGTTTGTCTTTTTAGCCTGGTTATTTCTGGAAGAAAAAAATTATGCTTTTTTAGCAGAAAAATTTATCCGCAAACAAAGCATTTGGTTTTATGCCATTTCTTCTATTGGATTGACGCTGATTATTTTTTATTCATTAAAAACCAATCCCTTTTTGGCGCTCTCCGCTTCAATTGGCGCCACGGCTTTTTTTATCACTGATGGCTTTAAAAAAAATGCTGAAGATGCAGAAAAAAAACTTTTGAGCGCGTCTTTAAGCTCATGGAGTAAAATATTATATCTGGAAATTTTAGATGCTTCATTTTCCATTGATGGCGTGATTGGCGCGTTTGCTTTCACTATTTCAGTGCCCTTAATTTTAATTGGCAATGGCATCGGTGCCTTTGTGGTTAGAGAGTTGACTATCAAAGGCATTGACAAGATTACAAAATACGCGTATTTGAAAAATGGAGCCATGTATTCAATCGGCGCTTTGGGTGGCTTAATGATATTAGAATCATTTGGCAAAGAATTTCCTTTTTGGTTGCCAGCTTTAAACACTTTTATATTATTGGGATTATTTTTCTTCCTCTCATATAGAGAATTAAAGTTAACAAAAACAGTTGTTAAATAACGGGCTGTAGCGCAGTTGGTAGCGCGCACGGTTCGGCCTGCCCGCCGTAGCCAGAGCCGGGGTATAGCGAAGTGGTATCGCGCTTGGTTCGGGACCAAGAGATCGGCGGTTCAAATCCGCCTACCCCGATTTTGGCGATGGCAGGCGGGGGACCGTGAGGTCGCGGGTTCAAGTCCCGCCAGCCCGACAAATTTTTTATTAAAAAAACCGCCCCGTTGCGCGAGGCGATTTTTTTTATTTACTTTTTTGTTGTTTTAAACCTTCAAGGCACCAGCGTAAATTCCGCCGCGGAAAATTATATCTGTCCTATCATAATTGCCGCCATCATAGTTAACAGACCAGCCAATATTTGTGCTACTGTCATTTAACCAAGCCTGGACAGAATCATTAGTAGCTAAGCCCGAAGAATTACCATAAAGATACAATTTTTTTGTCTGGCCCTTAGATATAACAAAATCTTTAGTTGCAAAGTGACACGTAAAAACGCCACTGCCTACACCAGAAGCAGGATCCAAGGCATCACCTGTTTCTTCTTTTAGTGTGAAGTTGCCCAAAGCGGCAAGATTGTTGGAAGCGATATCAATCTTTAAAAAATTCCCAGCCGCATTTGTAAATGTAACATCATCACCATCATCAGCCTTAACATTAAAGATGGCGATTAAGCTATTCATGCCAGGAACTAATGTGCCGGATGGTGAAGCGGCATTAACGCTAAAGTATGGGCGAGTACCATAGACATAATCAGGTCCATTGGCTTTTATGGGTGCGCTGGTAATATTAATGGTTGCGCCAGAAGATTTGCCAGTAGCCTTAATATCAGTATTGGCAGCTACCCAAGGATAAAATTGCGTACCATTTGTAACAGTAAAACCATCAACTAATGCGACGTCAATTTTTACCACCATAATAACACTGCCACTACTCGGTATTGTTACCACATTAGCAGGCATCATAAAATCCGCAATTGTACCACCTGCGGCAACAGCAACCGGATCAGCAATAGAACCACCATCAGCCCTGCTTGAAGCATATAAATACCAAGTGCCAACAACAGGAGTGCCAGAAGTATTGGTTATTTTAACTTCTTTTAAATCAACGGCCTCAGCGCTATTCACTTGTAGTTTGAAAGCCATGACATTAACCTTTTGAGCGTTGCTAATTAATATTTGTTTTAGTGGTGAAGAGGTATCAAGAATCGGGGTCACAGTTGGAGTTTGAGGTTTCAGAGTTTTAATAGCACTTACGTCGCTTTGACTGCCAGCAGAACACATGATTTTATAGTAATAATTTGAGACTCCGTCCATGTTAATTAAATTAAAGGCATAATAATATTTCCCGTCATTTCCTGGAGCTGGAACTTGAACAACACTGCCTAAAGTAGTTATGCCATTGCTTGTATCGGGGTTTTTACTATAAGCCAAAGTACAGCTAGCATTTACATAAGTAGTAGCATAAATTGCTTTTGTTGCTCCAGTATAGGTATCTCCTCCATTAATATCGATAATTTTTAGCTGAGGCTGTGTCACACATTGTCCATTTCGACAAGTTTGCCCAGTCGAACATGTGTTATTACATGTTCCGCTACATCCGTCGCTTACACCACCGCATTTTCCTGTGCAATTTGCTGTACAAACTTTTATACAACTAGCACCTGATTTTACATAACCGGCATTACATTTATATTCGCATTTCCTAATGGTAGTGCAACTGACAACCAGTGTTTTTGGCGTATTCATAATCAAACCAACATCATCACCAGGACATAAAGTTGAATATGCCGGTGTTGTGCCAATACAATTAAAAATATTAGCGCATTGCCCCAGCGTATTACATCGCTGAGTACCCAGACAAACACCGCAACTGCCACCGCAACCATCTGATCCGCATTTTTTATTAACGCAATTTGGTACACACGTCTTTGTACACTTACCTCCCACTAGAGTTAGGCCAGCACAACATTTTATAGTTGCTGACGGACCAAGTACCGTACCTTCTTTAGCGCAAGTTGGTGGTGGAACATTACATAGGCCACCTTGCAGGATGAGGTTTTCGCAACAAGGATTAGTACCGGCTGGCAAACCCGCTCCAATACATTTTTTGCATGTGCCATTTTGTAGGACTAAGCCAGCACAACATTTTATGGAAGCCGCCGGACCAAGGGTTGTGCCTTCTTTGGCGCAAGTAGGCGGCGGAGTATTACAAATTCCTCCTTGTAAAACAAGGCCGGGGCAACAGACGCCACCACCATAGACAGCTGCTGATAAGCCAGGACCAGCGCATTTAATAGGTGCATTACTATTAAGGCCCAGGTCAAGAATTGAAAAATTTACTGAGGCTAGAGCAAAAAGTGCCGCTGCCACCAATGCCGCGGTTGCAATAACTAGCGAAGTATTTGTTACTGCTTTTACCGAAGTTGTTGTTTTCATTTTTTTTAAAATTTGATTTAAATATATAAATTAATGGATATCCTTAATATTCATATTCACCCATTCAGCCACTACTTCCTTAACATTTTGCACATCAACGGCTGGTAATTGCGTTTTGGAATTTTCACGAACCTTTTTAGCGGCACCATGTAAAATACCCGCGGCCTGCCTATGGTCAGAACCCTGCTCAACCTTAACCATAGCAGCTGCTTCATCCATAACATCAATGGCTTTATCTGGTAAACGCCTTCCCTTTATATATTCTTGCGATAATCGGACTGCGGCGGAAATTGCCTCATCGCTGATTTTTACCTTATGATAATCCTCATATTTTTTCTTGATGCCCTGCAAAATTTTTATTGATTCTGAAATTGTCGGTTCATCGACCGTGACCACCTGAAAACGCCTTTCCCAACTTTCATCTGGCTGAATATATTGCTCATATTCCTTTTTTGTCGTTGCGCCAATTAATTGTAAATCTCCCCGAGCTAAAGCAGGCTTTAATATGTCTGATAAATTTACTGCGCCTTCCGTACCTTTGGTTTGAGTAACAGCATGAATTTCATCAATAAATAAAATAATGGTACGCTGGCTATTTCTAATTTCTTGTACCAGTTCTTTTATCCTTTGCTCAAATTCTCCGCGATATTTAGTTCCTGCTAATAGTTCAGAAACCTGCAAGAGCAAAACTCTTTTATTTAATAAAATATCCGGAACCTCTTTGGCAGCAATCCTATTGGCCAAGCCCTCAACCACTGCTGTTTTACCAACACCTGGCTGACCAATAAGTATCACGTTATTTTTTGTTCTTCTGGACAAAACTTGAGTCACCCGATGTATTTCTTCGTCACGACCAATAACCGGGTCAAGAGCGTTTTTCTTTGCTTGATTGGTTAAATCAACCGAGTACATATTTAAAACTTTTGTATTGTGTATGCCTCCTGCTGACCCGCCTCTTTTTTTATAGTAATAAAAAATGGCGACAAAGATTATCGCCACTAACACTATCCGGACGATTTGACTGGAGTATAATAACGTAAATAATTGAATATAAACTTCCATACTGTTTTAAATATTATAACACATTATTTAATAAAATCACACAATTTATTAAAAATCACCCCCGCGACGCGGGGGACGATTTTTATTTTATAATTTCTTTATTTATAATATACTCTTGAAAACTATATCGGCAATATTCATGAGGGGTAAATTATTTATGGCTTGATAACCAATTTCTGTTGGAATATCTGCAATGGTAAATTTATTTAAAAATAAATTATGATTAAATGCCTCTGGCGTTATTAAACGTTTTTGACCGTTTTCAATATAATATCGTTCTGATGAATTTTGGTATTGAATTACTGAGGCTGTTGGATGTTTTAATTCAGAAACTGGCTCACCTTGATTATAATCAATAAAAAAGACGTCAGGTATATCTATTGCCAAATTATGCCACGAGAGACCATATAGTTTTTTTGCAATTTCCTCTGATGGAATTTCTCTTAATTCGGCACCTGGTTCGACAGCATAAACGTTTGGCATGGTATAAATCTTAACTAGAGCAGTTCCTGGACGTACGGTCATATTTTTACCTAATTTTATTTTGGTCATAACTTCAGGAGAAATTATCTTTATATTTCTAAAATCAGGATACCAAGTAAAATAGGTTGGTTCATTAGGGAAGGGTAACCTTAAATAATCACAACTAATAAAATAAACAGTTGTAATATCCGGTACTTTGATTAAATCTCCGACACTAATTCCTTCTGGCAATTGTGTTCCTTTAACAGGAACGCAAATTCTATCAGATATTCCTTGCTCAGGCAATTTTTCTACTAGTTCTATTTCTGCACTATATAATTTAGATACATTACCGCTTTCGTCCTTAAAATAAGCATAAACTATTTTATGTCCTAAACCCGGAGATAAAACCCACGATTTTTCTGCTTCAAACCATTGCCATTGAGCGTCGGCAAAATTAGGGTCATTAGAAATAAGCATTGTTTTAGCTGTCTCGCTAGTAATATTTAAGATTGCATTTTGCGAATCAGTACTCGGTGCAGAATTATTTATTTGAAATATTACATCTCCATTAAAACTGCTGGATGCACCAGAACCGCCCAAAGAAGTGGCTAATTCAAATACTTTAGTAGAATAACCACCAGTGTAATTAAATATTATCTGTCCAGTCCCATCTGAAGTATAATCACCGACAGACACGCCGTTGATTTTTAAATAATATTTAGTAGAGGGTTTTAAATCATTAACTATATGGTTGGCCGTTATAGTTCCTGGCACGCCGCTTTCGGTCCATCTTTTAGTATGATCTCCAGTCATATTCCAATAATTAATTCTTACATCAATATAACCTGCCGAAGGGGTAATACTCATATCAGCAAAATTATTATTAACAGTAGTTATGCCGCTTAACCCCGTCAGACTAATCGTGGTTGTACCAGCAGAGTCAATCCTTGAATTATATGCAATAAATGGCTTATTAAAACTATCTAAAATTATATCAGTTGAGCCAGTTCCTTCCAAAATAATATTAGTTGTCTTGGGATCAGTGGGGTCAGATTGAGTAGCGGCTAAAATAGAAATATCTGAATTAGAGGCTGATTTTATCGCTGGGGTTGTGCTGTAAAAATACTTAAAATCAGCATAGCTGGGCGATGAAGTAAAGGTTTGCCAAGCCGGACCATCATCATATACTTGAACAACATATTTTAATTCTATATTATACCACGACCAAAAGTAGTCCATGGGAATATTCAAACCAGTAAAATTTTTAGATAATTTTGTTCCCGGTGCTAAGAGGACATAGGGATTAATATAACGGTTAAAGGGAACATCATAAATTCCTGGCGCCGGAATATCATAAAAAAAATCATAATTAGCCATTTTATCCAGAGCAAAGACACCTGGAGCGCCTGATCCTGGGGTAGCATCATCAATTGGCCTCGGGATATTACGATACCAAACTTCATAATCTATTCTATCTAAAACCGCTAAAGGATAATCAGGAATATCATCAACTGAATCACCAATCCATTGGTCGCACGCCCATTCTTGATCATTTAACGGCACTGCTAATTTTAGAGCTTTAGCGTCCGAACCAGATCCTTGACCATGATCAGTATTATCTGTTGTAAAATAATATCTTGTTGTTTGATTACCGGTGGCATCTACCAAAAAAATGTAATTTTTCTTAAAATAATTACCCTGTGGGTCGGTGATTGTAACTTGTAGAGTATATGTCCCGCTATTATTAACAATAAAAGAACCGCTTACACTATTACCAACCTGACCATGGATAATGGTTTCGGTAGGATAAACATTAACTGTATAAGTACAGCTAGGACAAGCTACCCCTCTAAAATTATTCATATCAAAATTAAAGTTTACAGTATTTCCTTTGGTTAGCAAACGCGGAATCTCTGTCCAGTTAATCATGCGACTAACAGCATTATCTATCAAATGATTATTAGTGAATATATTAGCAATCCCATTATCAATATTTTCACGATCTCTAATAAAATAGTTATTATTAACTGTCCAATTTATACCCATAGGAGCAACTAGTGGCCGTACACAATACAAAAAAGTATTATCGCTAATATTCACATTAGTATTGCCAGAAGTATCAATGCCCTGGCTATTACAATTACTAATAATATTGCCTGTCATGGTCACATCAGTGGCATGATATATATTAACAGCAAACTGACCATCACTTATAGTGTTATTGATAAAATTAATATTTGTAATGGGTGTAACACCTCCCCAGTCAAAAAGAATAGTTCTGTCAAATAATCCTTCAATAGTCAAATTTTTGATTGTAATATCACTATAACCAATATTCTTAATAGCACTCTTATCTTGACGAATATGTGTTACTGTATTTGCTATTTTATGACCATTGCCATCAATAGTAATATTATTTGCACCGATAAATAAAGCATCGCTGCTGTTGTCACAGTTTAAGTCGGCTGGAAAAGTATAATCAGCCGCTACAATATCGCCACAGCCACAAACTGCCACTCCATCACCACAATTACTGCCAAAAGCTTTGATGCTTTTATCTAGGGTAAAAATAAAAATTACAACTACCCCAATAGTTAGACAAATTGCCGTAGTTATAAAAATTTGTCTCATTTTTAAATTAATAATTCTTCTTTTTATTTTATTAATTACCATAAAATTTATATTTTATTTGTATAATCAGCAAGTATCAATATGATATTAATTGTAGCATAATTTTAATACAAACAAAAAAACCGCCAAAGTCAGCGGTTTTTTTATTAATTTTATATTTTAGCGCATGGCTTCAATCTTTTCGCTTAATTCAGCGCTTGGCGCTGTTACTGAAAGCCTTTCGTTGGCTAATTTTTGGATAAAATAGCCCGTGCCATTATCAGTCGCCGCCTTCGGATCTGCTGGAATAGCAATGATATACTTGCCCTCATCAGTTAAAACTGACAAATCTACTAAACCTACGCAGCTTGTGGCGCCAGTTTTACAAATTTCAGTCGCAGTGGTAGGAATGGTGGCTGGCACTGAACCCTTATTATCAACCGCATACTGCCAAGCGCCATTTAAAATAGCGTTGACATTGCTCCAGCGTTGAGCATTTCTAGCCAAAGCAAACTGCCTGGCTGGATTTACAGCGATAATGACAATGGCTGCCAAGATAGCGATAATGGCAATAACCACCAGCATTTCAATAAGGGTAAACCCTTTTTGCATTTTCATAATTTTTTCTTAGATTTATTATTTAAATATTTTTAATTAAGTTTATTCCGTTTTGCAAACTTTTTTCATCTAAGCCGTGTAAAGCTAAGCCAGCCACATTGCCGTATAATAATTTATTTTGCGCTAATTTATCTCCAAAATCAATTTTTTTATCTACCTTGCCTATTTCAATGGCTATGCCAGGCAGATTTTTCTGAAAATATTCTGCCAGGCCTAAAAGCAAAGCGGTTCCGCCCGCTAAGATGATTTTATTGGCGCTCTGTCCGACTTTTTTATTATAATTTTCTGACATTTTTTTAATTTCTGAAAAAACTCCTGAAAAAATTTCATCAAAACTAATATTATTAATGTTCAAACCTTTTTGTTTTTTAAGATCTTCTGCTTCTTTTTCGCTTATCTTTAAACTATCGCTAATTTTTTTAGCAATATCATTACCTCCGAATTTTATGGTAATCTGATCGCGAAACCCACCCTGATCTATTAAAATAATATCACTTTCTTTATCGCCCAAATCAACTATAAAAGTGGCGGGATTTAAATCATTTTTGTCAATCAAGGCTCTGGCTAAGCAAGCGGCTTCAAAATCAACAGCTAATAATTGAAGATTCAACTTCTGAAATAATTCTGAATATATCTTTAACTGGGATTTTTCTGAAGCCACAAAAAGAACTTCTGTTTTTTCATTATCGCTATAAACTATTTGATAATCAAATGCGCAATTTTCCAAATTTATAGGCAAGCTTTCAGCAGCCTTTTTCATAATAATCTCTTGCCAATTTTCTGAATTTTTTGGCGTCTTTAAATTTAAAAAATATACATAACTGTCTGGCAAGGAAAAAATTGCCCTTTTTGCACCCTGATCTGTGATTTGTTTGCTGATTAATTTTACCAGCTCATCAATTTTGCCTTCTTTAACATAATCTATATCTAATTCAATTCTAGAATAGAAATCCAGGTGCGGTTTGGTTAATTCTTTTTTCAACTTCATAATTTCAATTGATGTTTTTGAAATGTCAAAAGCTAAAAGCGGAAAATCGCCATTGCTAAAATAATTTTTTATTTTTTTCAAAATTTCCATAAAGTTATTGGTATAATTCCCCCCAAGATTTAATTATTGTTAACGGTTTTACTTGATCCAGTTCAACTTTTAATACTTTTTTTTGATCATTAATCTGACTGCTGGTGATAAAAGAACGATTAGTATTGCCCTTGCCAAAAACCGATTCAATTTGGCAATTATATTCATCGATATTTATTGTTTCCTGACCCTGATAATCTAAATTTTTCTGTAATTGTAAAATTGCATAATTAGCGCAGGCATTGGCCAGATAATAATTTTTCAATGATCGATTATGGCTGATAATTGTTTGCTTTTCGCTCAAAGAGGCAAAAGTTAAGCTTAAAATTAGAATTAAAACAACGGCCGATATAATGATCACGGTGATTAAGGCGATGTAGCCGTTTTTATTTTTATTTAAACACATATTATCTTTCTAATTTTACCGAAGTTTGTAATTCAATTGGCTGGCTTTGCCAAAAGTTGTTAATGCTTTCTAGGCTTAGCCTGACCTGGACAATGGCTGGCTGATTAATAAATGCAAAATTACTGAAATTTATTGATTTGACTTTAACTCTGTCGCTGATTAAATTTTGCGCTTGGGCTGACCCAATTTGCATTTTTAAAATATTATCCGCCACAAAAAATTTTATTGGGCCGCCAACTTCATCATTGGGATATAATATTAAGTTATCTGAACTATTTCCGGGCGTGGGCAGGTCAAGACTTTTAGCATTTTGCAAATACCAAGAAATAGTATTTAGGGCATTTTGCCCATTTTGCAAATTATCAATTCTGTCGCTTATTTTTCCTTTTAAAAAAGTGGATTGCTGAAAAAAACCAATTAAAAATACCAAAACAATGCTA
>CAIXNZ010000007.1 GCA_903920975.1 Candidatus Falkowiibacteriota bacterium
AGAACAGCACTAATTACATTTTAACTTTAATAACATCGCCTGTCAATAAATATTGTTCGTTGACCCAGTCGCTTTCCTCTGTTATAATGGAATATGTAAACTTCGTTTTGTTATCAGGGTGTTTTCTGACAATTGAGGTCTATAAAAATGGAAATTCCCGACAAACGAAGGGAGGTCAAAACTATTACCAGACCATTAAAACAAATTTCTGTCCGCATCCTGATTTCTCTTATAAAAGGCTTTAACGTGATCATAAAGTCCTTTTTTAATTTGTTAAAAATTCTGCTTGTTCCTCTGGCCTATTTAGGCTCATTTATCTATAAATATGCGTTTATCGGCATTTATAAATTATATTTTTATTTAAAAAAAATATTTAAAAAAATCTTTCCTTCGGAAAAATTTAAGCCGATCTATATCATTATTAATAAATATAGCCCTCATCTTTTTATTATCCTTTTAGCGATTGCCATAAGCTTTTCCAATCTCTTCACTTCTAAAACCAGCGCCCAAAGCTTTGGCGAAAAAAGTATTTTATATACTTTAGCGACTGGCAGTGATTCTGAGGATCAATATATTGAAGAAAGTATTGATTCTACATCGCCGAAAATCCAGTCAAATTATTTGAACGGTCAAACTGCCGCTGTGAGTAGTACTCAAAATATTACATCGGAAATTCCCGGAGAAACTGAAGGCCAGTTGCCATTAACCGGCACCGGCGCGATAGTTAAGCCGGAAATTTCATCTACCGAGGTTGTGCAAAAATATCGCGATGAGCCGATTGAATATACAGTACAAAATGGCGATACCATTGGTTCTATCTCTGAAGAATTTGAAATTTCTCAAGCAACAATCATGTGGCAAAATAATTTAGGCGCCTATAGTATTATCCGTCCGGGGCAGAAATTAACCATTTTACCGATAGATGGCGTTACTCATAAAGTTGCCAAGGGAGATACTTTAAGCAAAATAGCTACACGTTATAAAGCTGATAAGCAAAAAATTATTGAATTTAATAAATTAGTTGATGAGAGCGATATTAGTGTGAGCCAATTATTAATTATACCCGAAGGACAGCCATATAGACCGCCAATAACAACGACCCGTCTTGCTCCGATTCAACAAATTTTTGAACAACCCATAACACCGACCGAACCAGGCAAGATGGTCTGGCCAAATGGTTGTCACCGCCTAACTCAATACTTTAACTGGCATCATACTGGAATTGATATTGCCTGCCCATTGGGTACGCCTATACGCGCAGCAGAGGATGGTGTTATTAAAACCGTTCACTATTTAAATACTGGCTATGGTCATTCTGTTGATATTGACCACGGCAACGGTAAGATGACCAGATATGGCCACATGACAACCATTTTTGTTAAAGAAGGTGAAAGCGTAAAAGCCGGACAAGCCATTGGACTAGAAGGTTCAACTGGTAAGTCAACTGGACCTCACTTGCACTTTGAAGTTCGTTTCTTTAACAAAGTCTACAATCCGCTCAACTATGTAAAATAAAAACCATATTAAAAAACCGCCTTCAACTCTGGCGGTTTTTTAATTCCAACGAAAAAATATTTTTTAGTCTTGGGTAGATAGTCTTAGCCAATAGACTAGTCTCTGGTTTTTAGTTTTTAGAAAAAAACCTATGACTTATAACTTATAACCATACTAATATCTAAGACCAACTCCTTAAAACTTACTTATTAAATCTATACTGCAAGGCTTCTGCTAAATTTTGAATTTTTATATCTGTTGAATTCTCTAAATCCGCAATTGTCCTGGCTAATTTTAGAATGCGGTGATAAGCGCGAGCTGATAAATGAAATTGATTAACAGCATTTTTTAATAATTCAGAGCCGACATTATCAATCTTACAAAACTCCTTGATTTCCTGAGGTCTCATTTCGCTATTATACATAATGGCTAAATCAGCAAATCTAGCTTTCTGAATTTTTCTTGCCTCTTCAATTCTTTTCCTTATATCTACTGAACTTTCCGCCACTTTTTCAGTTGTCAATTTTTCAAAACTTAAACGCGGCACTTCAACATGCAAATCAATTCTGTCCAAAATCGGGCCAGATACTTTTTTTTGATATTTAATGATTTGATATGGCGTACAAGTGCAATGCCTTTCCGGATCAGACGCATAACCGCAAGGACAGGGATTTTGGGCGGCTATTAAGATAAACCTGGCAGGATAGCTCAATGTTCCGGCAGCGCGGGAAATCACGACTACCCCATCTTCCATGGGTTGTCTTAAATTTTCTAAAACCATGCGAGAAAATTCCGGAAATTCATCTAAAAACAATATACCGCGATGCGCCAAGCTGATTTCACCTGGCCGTGGAATTCTGCCGCCGCCAACCAGAGAGACTCCTGACGAAGAATGATGCGGGGAGCGAAAAGATCTTTTTTTAATTAATGGTTGGCCCAAGGGTAATAATCCAGCCACACTATAAATCTTGGTAATCTCTAAAATTTCATCCAAAGTCAGGCGCGGCATGATTGAAGCCGCTGCTTTGGCCAGTAAAGTCTTGCCAGAACCCGGCGGTCCGCTCATTAAAACATTGTGTCCGCCAGCAATGGCAATTTCCAAAGCTCGTTTAACATGTTCCTGGCCGGCAATATTTGCCATATCAACCTCCAAGTCATCCTCGGGCAAAAAATCAATTGGTTGAGTATTTTTGTGGGGGCTTATTAATTCCTTGCCAGTCAAATGATTAAAGACTTCAATTAAATTTCGGGCTGGAAAAACATTTATCCCCTCCAATAAACTCGCTTCTTGGGCATTAATCCATGGTAAAAAGATATTCTTAAAACCATTGGCTTTGGCAAAAATCACTGCCGGCAAAATTCCATTAGTATGCCTTAAATTGCCCTCCAGTGAAAGTTCGCCGATGAACAAACTGTCTTGCAAATTAAAATTTAATTCAAAAGTGTTAAATAAAATGCCTATGGCCATGGCCAAATCAAAACCCACTCCTTCCTTTTTTAAGTCAGCTGGCGCCAAATTAACTATAATCTTTTTTAAGTAAGGATAGTCATAGCCGCAGTTCTTTATGGCTAATCTAGTTCTTTCCTTGGCTTCCTGAACAGCAGTATCGCCCAAGCCAACAATAAAAAAATCCGGTTTGCCACTGGATGTATCAACCTCAACTTCTACCAATTTGGGATTTAAACCAATAACAGCGCAGGAATTTAATTTAGTTAACATGCCTTAAGTTTACTTGGTATATTGAAACTCTGTCAAAATAAAAAAGGCCAGACAGTAACATGCCATCTCGCCCTTGAACTTTGCAGACAATATAAATACCGTCTTTTTGTTATTAACTGATTCGCTAATAAAGCTGAAATATAAATCAATCAATTCTTTTCGTGCATCTGATTGTTTCAATAAAATATATACTAACTCCGATCACAATGAAAGCATCGGCCAAATTGAAAACCGGCCAGATAAAAATATTTAAATAATCAATCACATAGCCAAAAAATAAACGATCAAATAAATTGCTAAGTGCGCCAATTATAATTAAAGAGACGGCCAAAACATTCCAGTTTTTTTCTGTAATTAAATTTAGCCGCCAGCAATAACACAAAAATAATAAAATTATAATCACTAAAATAATAATTAAGACGTTAGGCAGGGGCAAACCAAAAGCCAGATTATAGTTTGGATAAAAGCCGATCTGCAAAAGATTAAAAAAATAAAATCCCATCTTAGGGATTTTATTTAGTATCAAATAATATTTTATAAATGTTTCCAGCGCCAATAGGCCGATTGTTATTAAAATCAAACCAATTAATTTCTGCAACCTGGTCTTCATTTTATTGACTGCTTAATTTTTCTTTGCATTCAACGCAAGAACTTGATGCTGGTCTGGCCAAAAGTCTTTCTTCGGCTATTTCCTGGCCACAGTAACTACATTTGCCATAAGTTCCTTTTTTAATCTTTTCCAAGGCTTTATTAATATCGCGCAATGTTGATTCTAGCGAATATTCAATTGATAGATTATCCGTATATTCGGCAATTTCTTTGGCATTTTCGTCTTCTTTGTCGCCATAGTCAGGAAATTCAGAACGATAATTATCCTTTATATGCTCGTCTTTTTTAGCAAAAGAAGCCAATTCTGCTTCAATTTGGGTCTTGCGCACTTGTAAATCTTTTTGAATTTTTTCTAATGTTTCTTTTTTCATAAACCTTTTGTCTAATCCTTATCTAATTTAAGTATATAGTAAGTAATAAGTATTATAAAGCATCTTATAAATAAATCAAGTCTTTTTCGCCAATTAAAAAAGGCCAACATTGAGCCCAATTATATTTGTTTTGTGGCCAGTTGGCCTTAAGTGCGACTTAATCGCATTAGCATTCGCCCTTACGGCGACCTGCTAATATTATGAAAAAGTCTTTTATAGCCTTCCAGGAGCTTTGCAAAGCTATACTTCTCACCGTTTTTTGGTTAGTTGCCTAACCAGAGTTTTTTTGTTTTTGTTTTATGGGGTACTCCTTGGTTACCCTTAAAAACAGTGGGAAGCGAGGAGGTATAGCCAATTATGAACTATTTTAGCTACACTTCCTCAATAAATTCGGTTTTTATTGTACATAATCATTATAACATCAAATATGAGTTTCGTCAATAATACTTGCTGGGCATAAGTGTCATTCTTGTTTATAATTAGCAAAAAAATAATAGCTCTGATAAGCTATTATTTACATATTCTCAAGGCCTTGTTTAATTTGAAAAAGTCCTTAAGGTCATTATTATCCCCACCTTTTCCACAAAATCATAAATTTACTTTAATTCTAGCCAAATTCTCCCATTTTCTTCAGCATAGCTGATAGTATTAACATTGGCCAAATTTGGCCAAAGATCAATAAATATGCCTGGATAAATACTAAAATTTGTGCTAACATTAGATAAATTATCATTGTTTAGAGTAATTAATCCCTGTTTATTTATCAAACTATTTAATAATGTCAAAGAATTGGCTAAAATTAGCCTATTACCATCAAGATAATATCCAAATTCAAGATCGCCTTTTTTCAAACTTCTTAAATCAATATTATTTATCTTAAAACCCTCAAAGGCAAAACTTTTATCGCGCACAATCTGGGTGATAAATGTCCCATCAGGCAGCTGTTTTTCCCTTTGTCTCGGTTCATTTACTAAAAACATTGAGCTAACAATCTCCTCAAGTTTAGTTAATTTTTGATTAATATCAGCCAAATCAGAAAAATTCAAAGCCAACAAGTATTTCTGATTTGGATAAACAACGAGTTGAGCTTGATCATTTAGAAGCGATAAAATATCACCCTGCCAATCTAAATTATATAAACCTTGCGAGTATTCTCTATTTTTCAGCATTTGTTGATAATACATCGGATCAATTTGGCTTAAAATATTAGTAATTTGGTTAAATTGGGTTGCTGCATTATCAGTACTTAAATTTGCAATAAAATCTTTCGGTGCTTCTAACAATAATGGCTCACTTAAGAGCTCTGAAGATTCCTGGCTGCCAAATGATAACTTATTATCCTTAAATTCAACACCCAGGTATAATTCATCGGGAAATTTAATTTTTAATGAAGCCAGAAGCATTTTTAATCTTAAATCATTTAATTCCTTAAAATGCTGACTTAGTGAATCAATGTCTATAAAGATTTTACCCGAATTACTTAATTTTAGTTGATTTAAGCTTAAAGTTACGCCAATTCTCGAAGCCAGAGAAGGCCATTCCTGATTGCGCACTGCGACCACCTTTTCAATAACTTGAGGAGAATTACTTATAGCTAAAATATCTGTATCAAAATATTCATTCTTTAGATAATGCCAATATAAACCCTGGCCATGCAAAATATTTTCGTCAGGTCTTTTTCTTAAATCAAAAAGAACCAGATAATCAAACTGATAAAAATGATTTTCATTAGGAATGATGGCCAGAGCCGCATTATAGGCCACATAAGGATTTAAAATACTAAAATCAATGTCCGGAAGATCATATTCTTTACTAAATGATGCGGCTAGACGATTAATTAACAAATTTTCTTTAACTTCTCCGTTTATTCTCAAACTAGAATATAAGACAGTTTCCTTTGGCGCATATTTAATCAAGCGGTCTTTTTTAAAATAGAAATTATAATAAAAAAAACCGCTAATCATCAGTAAAATCAAGAGCAAAACAAAAGCTATGGCCAGGCGTTTAAATAGCGTCTGATGCAATTTAATCTTGCCATTGATAAACAGCCAAAACGTCTTTAATTTAAAAAATAATGGATTCATATTAATATTCTATCATATATCTGCTATAATATATCTATGAGCAATTATCAAGAACTGAAAAAATTAGGCTTATCAGACAAAGAAGCAAAAATTTATTTTACTTCTTTGAGCCGCGGGCCAGAAACCGCGCCCAATCTCGCTAAACTGGCCGAAGTGGTTAGACCAACTACTTATGTTATTATTGAAGGCTTGATTAAAAAGGGGTTAATGAGCTCATTTGCCAAGGACAAAAAAACATTTTATGTTTCTGAATCGCCAGAACATTTATTAAGCTTGGTTAGACTGCAAAGAAAGGAATTTGAGGAAAGAGAAAGAGAGCTAGTTAAAATTCTACCAGAATTAACTGCCATGGCCAATGTTAAGGGCGAAAAACCCAAGGTTAGGGTGTTTGAGGGCAAAGAAGGCCTAAAAACTGTCATTGAAACGATTTTAAAAAGCAAAACTAAGGAGATTTATAGTTTTATTCCTGTTGATCAAATGCTGGCACTTTTTCCCGCCAAAGAGCATGGAGAACTTATGGCTAGTCCTCGTGTCCAAAAAAAAATTAAAGCTAAAATTATTTACACCTCTAAACAGGGTAAGATATATAAAGATAAAGATCCTCAAAATCTACGCGAGGCATTATATATTGATGAAAAAAAATTTCCCTTCAAGTGTGGCATCGATATTTATGATAATAATATTGCTTTTTATGATTATCGTGGCAATATTATGGGTGTTTTAATTGAAAATGAAGATATGGCTACAACCATGCGCACTATTTTTGATATTATCTGGAATTGTAAATCAAAATAAAAAATACAATTGTAAAAGTATCATTTTAACAAATTTGTCAATCACTATTGACAAATTTTATTTTTTATGCTAAACTGATTAATTAAAAGATTCTCTACAAAGGGAGGTGAGCCATGATGGGAGGTGCGTGACACTGATTGCCAGGAAAAAAGAGGAAGTATCAGACACTAAAAACAAACTCGAACATGAAGCCTGAATGCGTTAAGGAAGATAATAAAATGAGGGGAAGACGCTAATATGGGCAATTTGCCCGGACAAAAAAACAAATAGTTGATCTGAAGTTCTTTAATAAATGATGTTCAAGCGCTACTATTATTGCCGCAAGCAAAAAGAATGATAATAGCTTACGGCAAAATAAAAAATATCGGAACAGTCAGTGGCTCTATGTCTGAAAATACGATCAAAGGTCGTTAAACAAAGCCCCTAAAATCATTTGATTTTAGGGGCTTTTTACATTAATAAATATTTTAAAATAACTAGATATCGTATTTTGACATATTTTTAAAGTTGAAATATGGCTAATTTTAGTAAAATAAACTAAAGGATTCATGTTTTTTGTTTATGACTCTTGACAAATTTTTTTTGATATGCTAAGATACCAAATCACATTAAGAAATTAGTAAGTGAAATACTGCAAGTAAGGATGATTCGCGGATTCCTATAAACCCCATGTATTTGGAATATCGCTCTCCTTATTTGCAATGTTTCCCCTATTAATAACATCCATGCTTAGTTATTAATAAAGCAATGTGGTCGCGAAATAGAAATTAAAATTTGATTTTTATTTCACGATCACATTAACGCGGCAAGGAACGAATAAGTGCTTGAACGTCGAGACGCTTAAGCAGGATAATCGTTCGCCTCGGGGCAAGCTGGGGAAAGTGATCAGGCAAAGTTTGCCACTTTGCTATTCTCGGGGGAGGGACTGTTTGATGCGGAAGCACTACAGCCCTCCCCTTTACTTTTAAGCTCATGAATATTTGTGGATTTAAAAGTAAAAATGACCTTTAAAAACTAAAGAGATGAACAGTGAAGCAAAAAAAGGGGGGCTAAGACGGCATGGATGATTTTAAAAGTAAATCTTTCAAGGAAAAGGGCCTGGCGGCATGAAATGTATCTGCTGTGGCTATGCTCCTGGCAAAAAGAGAAAACGGCATCGCCGGCGCACGCGCAGAAGATTAAATCAGGAACTGATTCGCGAAATTCGTTCACGGAATAAAAATACTTAATATTCCCAAGCGAATTGTTTTAGTGAAAAATTGGTCATTAAAAAATAGGAGGTAAAATGCCCAAGAAATTATCAAAACCCGAATCTGTATTTAAAAATTGCGGGATTTGTGGAACCAAGGGTGAAATCGGAACGTGTTTTTCCGCCAGCATTTTCGTAATTGAAATTCGAAAGATTTGGAAAAAAGTACGTTCCTATTACAAAGTTCCCGAAAAATACAGCCACTGGTTTTACGGTGGGTACGGCAGCATCGGGTTTGACGGGTCTCTTGTTTTCTTAACTTCCGAACAAGCCGAAGGTCTACCCCATTTCGTTTGTGAAAACTGTCTGATGAAAAAATTGGCAGGTCAACACACCTACAACTACGACTACTTCGCGGATTTCGACTTCACTAAAAAGAAAAAAGAAATCAGTCTTACGCACTTTTCTATTCAACAAATTCCCACCTGTAGCAAGTGTGGCCAGACTTTGCAGGAAAAAACGGATCACAGTCCGAAAATAAGCATCCACAAAGTTCAGCGAGCAACTAAGTCTGACAGGAAAAAATACCAGATCCCAAATCAACTAAAGCATTATATTTTTGATTGGCATCTTCTCGGGTTCCGTTATCCCCAGTGCGGACTTGGTAATTTTTTCTTCATTCCGAACGAAGAACTTGCTAACTCCAGCCTTTGCGACGGTTGCTTGAGGAAAACCTTAAAAGGCAAAACCGTTAAGGTCTTCAGCCTCAATGACAAAAACTGGCACAAATTCAAAATTAAGTAAAAAACAAAGAGGCGATCAAATGATCGCCTCATTTTCTATATAAGCAATTTATAACTTAATATCTC
>CAIXNZ010000008.1 GCA_903920975.1 Candidatus Falkowiibacteriota bacterium
ATTTTCTTCATTGCCCATGGCAGTCATCCATTTAAAGCCGCCGACTAAAATAATTACTACTGCAACTATGCCCAAGAGGCCCATAGCAACGTTTATCATTGTGGCAATGGTTTCTCGGATGTCTCTAGTAGGTAAACCAGTTGCCGTAACATAGTTTAATCCTACATCAATTGTCACTGCTGAAGCCAATTCGGGCACAAGGATTAGGGCTAAAAGTCCTAATAAAATGCCGATTTTCATTCCCTTTTTCATATAAATTGGATCTTTCTAAGCTTAGTAAAATTATACTAAGCAATAAGATTAATTATTAATATATTTTATCCGCTTAAGCGGTTTTTTTAAAAAACAATTGTTGTGTTTATTATAATATGTTTCTGGACTAAGCGCAAGATAATAATCTTTGCTCACTAATGGTACTAAAAGTAGGTAAAATAGTTAAGATAGGAGCCAGCTTTTAATATTCGCAACAGGTCTGGCCTGATGGACAAGTACCAGTGCTGCTACCACAGTTAAAATAACCATTATCTTGGTTAGCGCTTGCGTTGGGCACGCATGACTTGCCCGCCTCACTAGAGCAGGCGGACTGAGAAGTTGTACTAGACGAAGTGCCTGCCCCGCCAGTTATGCCCGTAATTATAAAATTGACTATAATATAACTGCCAAAAATCACTAAAAGCCCGATTACAGACCATATCAACACATCTTTGCCCTTTTTAACCATATCCGGGTTACCGTGAGAAGTCAGCATAAACATGCCGCCATAGATAAACATAATAAAGGCGACTGATCCGACTAAGGCAAAAACAGCCTTAATAATGCGTCCTAATAAAATTTGTACTCCGCCTGGTCCCGCCGCCACAGATATGGGTGAGATATCACTTATACTCACCCCACTTTGCGCATAAGCATAACTGTAAAAAAATATACCAAAAGCTATAAAGGTAATGATTATTAAAAATACGAGTTGGATTTTTTTCATAAAATAGTTATTATTTTTTTAATTATATACATTTTCCCGTGTTAGTATCACACGTTTTACCGGGGCAGTCAGTAGCGCTCTTACAAGGGCAGACCAGCTTGGATTCAACCCATTTTTGAGGATCAGAAATACTTCCACCCGATAAAACCACTAAAATAAAAGCGACTATTAAATAGGCAGAGAAAATAATGGCCAGGCCAATCAAGGCGTTCATTATAATCTCTTTGCCTTTTTTGACCTTATTACTATCGCCACCAGAGATCAACATAAAGAAACCGCCATAAATAAAAAATAAAAGAAGCAAACTGCCAGTGATGGCTAAAATAAATTTTCCAATATTAATTGCGACATTAACTAAATCACAAAGTGAGCAGTCGCCAGTAGTGGCGCAAGGTGGCAAGATCTGAGCTTGTGCACATTTGGCCCCGAAAAGTAGAATTATTAAAATTGTAGTCAAAAAAATGATAAATTTATTTTTTTTGCGAAGATCCATATTTTTTAGTATGTTTGATTAATTTTTTGAACGGCTAAATTAACTATTTGATCAGTTGGCAAAGCACCTTCTAAATTATTTGATATCATATCCATTAATATTTGATCAGTGGCAGTTGCATTTTTACCCTTGTACCAACTTTTGGCCGTTAATATTTGGTTGGCAAATGGCGAGAGTTCAAGATCATCTATTTGGCTGGTTATTAAATCTCTAAGAGCCGTTGGTTTATGAGATTTTTGCAAATAAACTTTATTAACGTCTATATTAGTAGTGATGAAATTAATAAAGTCCCAGGCTTCATTTTGGTTCTTACTTTTTTTAGAAACAGTCTCTGCCCAATAATTAGCAAAATTATATGGTGTCCCGACCTGTGGTGCTGTTGTGATTTCAAAATTTAATTTTGGAGCGCGTGCTTTAATCGTCAGGATTTGGTACGCATAGCCGAAGAAGAATGCTGTTTTACCGTTCATAAAGCTTTCTAGGGAATTGGGCATTTTATTATTCCAAGTATAAACTTGGGTCGCGGGTGAAGCAAAGCTATTATAAAAATTAAGGGCTTCAGACGCTGGTTTAACAGTTCTCTCAGTCCCCGGCGGCATTTGGTTGAAAGAAGCAAAACCATTAGAATCAGTCATTGGCGCGCCATTTTGCAGCATTAACAGGCTTATAATATCAGGAGAACGCGTGATATTATCAGCTGTTCCTAAGGCAGCGCCTGATTGAATAATATTTCCCTTAGAATCCTGCTTGGTTAATTTTATTATTTGTTCTCTAAATTCATCCCAGGTTTTTGGCGGAGCGGAAATTCCCGCATTATTAAGTAAATCACGATTATAATAAAGAGCCAAAGTATCAATGCTAAGTGGCAAACCATAAATTTGGTTGGCAATAACCTGATTATCATAGACAACCTCTGGAAATTTCGTTTTTAGGTCTCTAAGCGTTATAGTTTTTTGGGTGCGAACTTCAGTGTAGGTTTCTTTTTTTAAAGTCCCCTTCGTGACTTCATAAGAGATGTTAACTGTCGCTGGCATAGGAGCAATTTTGGGTTGATATTTTTTCATCCAGGTTGTATTGATGGAAAAAATATCTGGTCCCCGGTCTTCGGCAAGTGCATTAAGTAACTGATCTTCGTATTCTTCGTAAGTAAAATTTTTATAATTAATTACTATATGCGGGTGTTCTTTCTGGTATAAAGTAATTAAATCACCTATATTTGAGCTTTCATCAAATACTTTCCAATATTCTAGGGTGACTGGCTTAGGCTTACCCAGTGTTAAGCCGGCTGGGGGAGCTCCACATTTAAAACCACTGGTTATTAAAAAAGTTGCCAGTAAAAGTAGAGTTACGATTTTTATTGATTTTGGTTTTGAAGTCATATTGATTTATTTTAATTTAAGCTCTTTAAGATATTTTGTAAAATCAACGGCCAAATCCTTGCGCTCTAGGGCTAGATCAACGTTAGCTTTAAGCCAGCCAATTTTAGAACCCGCATCATAATATTTACCGTCAACCAGGCAGGCATAGATGGGTCGCTTTTTTGAAAGATTGAAAATAGCGTCAACCAGCCATAATTCTCCGGCCTGGCCAATTTTGGTCTTAGCCAAAGTTTCAAAGATATCGGGCGTTAAAATATAACCGCCCAAAACGCCAATACGGCTGGGTGCTTTGGCTGGTCCTGGTTTTTCCACCAGTTTTTTAATTTGGTAAATATTTTTTTCAACTTTAATGCCGTCAATAACGCCATATTTTTTCGTACCCTCATCATCAATGGTCATGGCAGTCAAAACCGGGTCGCCATATTTTTCATAAACATCCATCAGCTGCTGGAGTCTGGTTTTTTTAGGGCTGATAAAAAATTCATCGCCCCAGATAACAGCAAACGGCTCATCGCCAATGACTTTGGCTGCATTGAGAACTGGCGTGCCATTGCCATAAGGTCCTTTTTGGCGGATATAGATAAAATTCGCCAAATCCGCAATTTTTTTATATCTTGGCGCTGTTCTTCTTTGCCCTGTTTTTTAAGCCAAGATTGCAATTCATAATTGTAATCAAAATGATCCTCAATTGCTCTTTTTGATGCGCCAGTAACCAAAATAATATCTTCAATGCCAGAAGCCACAGCTTCTTCAACAATATACTGAATTATTGGCTTATCAATAATAGGCAACATTTCTTTGGGCATGGCTTTGGTGGCGGGCAAAAAGCGCGTGCCAAAACCGGCTACCGGGATAACAGCTTTTTTTATTTTCGCCATAGCAAAATATACTTAAAATAGAGTATTTCTTTAATATAATAATAACATAAAATATGCCAAAATAAAACAAATTTACCCCGAAGTGCTTATTCGGGGTAATATATTTAACAATTATATTTACTTTACTTATTTTTTTGTAACCTTAGTACTAATCTTCAGTTCCTTGGCCTCACCCAAGTCTATTTGGGTTTTGCCATCAAAGAGTTTAAAAACTTGCGGATAGGTATTGGCTTTCCAATAAGCCTGAATTTTAAATTTGAAAGTGATTTCTTCGCCAACCTTAACGTCTTTCTTGACTTGTTTGACGGCCTTACTGTTTATCCATGACCAGTCTTTGAACCAGGAATTTGTGCCATCAACATCATAACTTTTTAGGACAATATTTTTCCAGGTTTTAGTGCCGGTATTTTTAAAGGTTAAAACAACTGTTTTTCTGGCATTTCTGATCATTGAGTCTGGAATGTCATTGGCAGTAATTTCTGCTGAATATGGAGAAATGACTTTAATGGTTTTGTTAAATTTATATATTTCTTGGCCATCATAAATTAAACTTAAATCATAGGCATAATTGCCAGGATTGGCAGCAGATTTAAATTTAAAAATAAAATTGGCAAAGGCGCCTGGGCCAACAATCTCCGTTGCATTAATGGTCAATTCATCTTTAGAATTTTTGACTAGCAATTTTAATTTATTAGCGAGCCAGGCAGAATCGCCAATATTTTTAAATTGAATTTTTACTTCTTGATTTTCAGATGCGCCTAATTTTTCGTTGAGAATTAAATTATTTAATTCGGCTTTAATTTGTGGATTAGTCTCAGTGGTTTGGTTACAACTCGTGCAGGGGACTTTGTTTACCGCGATAGAAAATTCTGTATTAGGAAAATAGCCCTTGTCAGACCAAGCTAAAATAAATTTTTTCGTTTCTTTTTGAACACTTTGGGGCGGATTTAAAACTAATTTAAATTGTCCGACTTGTCCCGGATAAACATTGCCGCCCATTAATTTATAGGTCAAAAGATTATTTAGCGGCTGATTATCCTTGCCGTCAGATTCCAGGGCGATTTTAAGAGTATCTATTTTTGCTAATTTATTTTTAACTTGTTCATCAGTGACATAAAGATAATTATCCTCATAACCGCGCCAAGTTTCCGCTCCGGTATTTTTAAATTGAGCAATGACTTCTGAAGTCCTGGTTTCTTCAATATTAATTTCCTGGGCGCTTTGTTTAACAAATTCAGCACTAGTTGGCAGTGGTTTTTTGTAACCACCCATTTCTTGCAAAAGATTAAAGGCTAATTGGCGAGTTTGCGGTAATAAATTATAGATTATGGAGCCCGGGCAATTAGTGGATGTTAAATCCCTGTGGCCTAAAATATTGGCCATCATTTTACCCTGATATTCACTCTGTCCCATGGGGTCAATATTAAATTCCCTGGATTTTTCGGCGATTAATTTGTTTAAAGAATTTTTGGCCGCTTCAGTTAAATTATCAGGCGTGTTGCAGGTAGAATTTTTTTTATCATTTTTATTTTCATAGCAACCCAAAATAGCAATGCCAATGGAATTACGATTATTCATATATGCGTGACCGCCAACCACGCCATCACCGCCGTTACGACCCTCATAAATATTTCCTTTTGAATCAATTAAATAATTATAGCCAACATCACCCCAGCCCTTAACCTTGGCGTGCCAATAGTAAATGGCTCGGATTGTTGATTCAATGTTTAAGCTTGGATCTTCACCGGCAGTGTGGTGAATAACAAATTTTTTAGGCGTATAATATTCTTCTGGCCAGAGTGAAGCGCCTAGGGGGTCAAAGCGATAAGATTCATCAGCACCCCAATTTTTTCTGGCGATTAACTGAAAATTATTTTGGTCTAAACTTGTTTTGAAATTACCAGAAGGTCCCTTGCTGGTATCTAAGTAAGTAAATTCCAGATTTTTCAGATTTATTTTAGCTTCGCTATCAGAAAATGAAATTTTATATTGGAAAGTATCGGTTAATTTAGTCGGAATCATTTGGCTGTCGGTTATTGCGCTTCCGTCCTTGCCGCCAGCATCATCGTCAAGTTCTACTTTTATCCATGTTGACCAGTTTTCATTTAAAAATCTAACATAAATATCAGGGATTTGTTGGGC
>CAIXNZ010000009.1 GCA_903920975.1 Candidatus Falkowiibacteriota bacterium
CATTTTTTTTATACTTAAAATCTACACATTTAATCATGGGCTTCTATAAATCTATGAATATCTTTTGACAAAAATTAAATTATAAAAGTATTGCAGCGTAAAATCCAATTGCTATGCTTAAAGTAAATAATTAAAAAAAATATGCCAAAACAAAAACAAAAAATTAAAATTATAGTCCTTATTATCTCCCTGCTTTCGGGATTTTTTATTTATCCAAAAAATGCCAAGGCAACAGACACAGACATAATTATAAATGAAATCGGTGCCTATGAAAAAAGTGAAAATGAATGGCTGGAAATTTTTAACAAGGGCACTGAAGCGGTTGATATGACAGGCTGGAAATTTTACGAAGACCAAACCAACCATAAACTTTCGGCTTATCAAAATGATTTTATAATTGATCCAGCCGAATATGCCATTATTGCCAATGTGGCTGCCAATTTTAATAGTTTGCACCCTGATTTTAATGGCACAATCTTAGACAGTTCCTGGTCATCGTTGAAAGAAAGTGGTGAAGAAATAGGTTTGAAAAATTCTAAAGGTGACGCCATAGAACTTTTTACTTATATCCCTTGCCCCAATACTTCATTGCAAAGAATTGATGCCAATCTAGCCGATTACACTGATAAAAATTGGCAGGCGCACCAAACCTCAAATAGCGCAGGCAAAATAAATGAGTTCCCACAACAAGATAACAGCGGGGGTGATAATCAAAATGATAATGGGAACAATGGGGGCGAAGGAGGGCAAGACAACAATGGAGGTCAGGATAACAACGGAGACAATGGAGACAATGGGAGCGAAGGAGGGCAAGACAACAATGGAGGTGAAAATAATCTGCCGCCTACAACTACTGCTGTAAAACCTACCCAAGTTGTTTCGTCAGGCACCGTGGTAATCAACGAATTTATTTCTGATCCAGCTGATGGCGATGTGGAATGGATAGAGCTTTATAATAAAAACTCTTTTGATATTAATTTGAGCGAATGGAAAATTTTAGATGGCGCCGAAACAGTCACGAATTTGAGCGGTACCTTGGGTTCAAATTTTGACAATCGCTTTTTAGTCATTGAAAATCCCAAGGGCAAATTAAATAATTCTGGCGATGCCATAATTTTGAAAGATGATAAAAATAATATTATTGATGCGGTTTATTATGGCAACTGGGCCAGCGGCTTTGTTGACCAAAACGCGCCCATGGCCAAAGATCCGAATTCAGTAGCCAGAATTTTTGATGGCGCTAATACTTATAATAATAAAAGCGATTTTGTGGTAACTCAAACTCCCACAAAAGGCGAAATAAATATTATTACATTGCTAGAAGATGCTAAGAAGGACTTGGAAAATAATGCCACCAAAGAAAATAAAATTGATGAGAAGGCCATAATAATTAATGAAATTTATCCTAACCCCATTGGCTCGGATTTGGAGAATGAATTTATTGAATTAAAAAATACCGGCAATGTGCCAATTGATTTGGCTGGCTGGAAAATAAAAGATAATAGCAAAAAGATCTATACAATTACTGCCAAGGATTTTTCCGATACCATAATTAAACCGGGCACAATATTGGTAATTGAAAGAAAAATTAGCCAAATGGCGCTTAATAACGACAAAGACACTATTAAATTGGTTGATGCCGAAGACAAAACAATCCAAACCGTAAAATATAGCGAGGAAGAAAATGTGCCAGAAGATGTCGCCTATATAAGCGATGAAAATGGCGATTGGTTTTGGACTACTACGCCCACCAGGGGCCAGGAAAATATTCTGACTAAATTGAATCATGCGCCAGAAATAAATTTAGATTGCGCTAAAACTGCCCAAATTGGCGAGGAAATTATTTGCGATGCCTCTGATTCATATGACTTAGATGATGATAATTTATCTTTTGCCTGGCAACTGGATGACTTAACTTCCAATGAACCGATTATCAGCCACAAATTTACAAAATCCGGCTCATTTACAATTACTCTAACTATTTCTGATGGCCAAGCTGAGAGCAAAGAAACGCAAAAAATTAAAATTGCTGCGCCCGCGAAAGAGCCGGCACCAGCCACAACAAAAGCTAAAAGCACCAAGACCACAAAAAAACCAACTGCCTCTCCACTAGCTAGGGCTGAGGACTTGGTGATTGCACCGAATAATCAGGCCAATCAAATTTTAAAATATCTGGTAACAAGTGCGCTTTTTCTAGGCTTGGGAATTGCGGCGGTTATTAAGAAAAAGAAAAAAGCTCCGAGTGATAATATCACTTAGAGCTTTATTGAAGGGTCAGGCCCTCTGCTTCGGCAATTTCTTCCCTTGATAAATCGCCGTTGGACTTCATAATCGCGTATTCTTCGGGGTAATACTTGATTAGGCACTTGGGGCAAATGCCTCCGCTGACATCATCAAACTTTGATTCAGTATATCCCAAGACCTTGTTACAAATACAGCATATCAGCTTGAGCATCTTCTTCACCTCCTTTTTAAATATTTTATACCAAATAATAGCATAAAATAATAAGTTTGTCAATAATATAACCTATAGGTCGAATATATGTTCTTTAACACTTAAAGAACATCTAATTAATAAACAAAAAACTATGGCAAGAATGAAAGACATTTTGGAAAATTTTTCAGAAAAATTTCCAATCTTAAACAAAACCTACGAGCTTTATCAAAACGCTTCTGAAATTTCTTCCAGTGAAGAAAACACGTTAAGAAAAAGCGCCGAGATAACAATTTTAGAAATTCTTGAATTAATTGTTATCGCCACACGCCAAGCTAAGGTGGACAAGAAACAAACTTTAAAACAGGCACTGCGTAAATTAGATACCATGAAAGTATTTGCTGACATGGCTTCGCAGCTAGAATTAATCAAGGAACCAAAGTATAACAAAATTCAAGAAGGATTAAACTCAGTTGGCGCCATGCTGGGCGGCTGGTTAAAATCAGTTTCCGCTATTGAAGCTCCTGTTGCTGCTAAATAATTTAAAAAAAAGGCCCTCCGCGCTACGGAGAGCCTTTTGTTTTAGGTGAAAACTTTTAACCGTTTGAGACTTCCCAGACTTTGCCGGAAAGTTGTTGATTGAGGATCAAGCTCCACTGCCCTCTGCCATGCTGTTTCTTGCTGAACTTGATCGCCCATTAAACAATGGATTGAGCCCAACTCGTGATACAAGCGTGCCTTTTCTTTCTGGCAATGGCCATTATTACGAATTTCTTCCTCAATTTCGGTTAGAGTCTCTAAAAGAACAACACCGTCAACACAAACATCGTCAGACATCAATAATTACCCTCCTTAAAATTTAAAAATATTGAGTAGTTTATCAGTTAAAAACAATATTGTCAAGGAGGCAAAATAAAAAAACGCCATTTTTAGCGCTTTTTTTGAACTTAATACTTATACTAAACCCGCGTTTTTTAAAATTTTATTAATCTCAAAGCTTAAGGCCGTGACCGTACCCCAAGTTTGTGCCATAATACTTTGTTCCCCAGATTCTTTAAGATTATCGCTAATCCATTTTTTTTCACCATTGGCATATTCATAATGATATTCATCAGCTAATCCCATCATGTGCCCGGCTTCATGAGCAGCTGCTCTCTCTGAAGTTTGGATTGTCCACTCGCCCGTACTATTTTTATCAGAATTGGGCAAGCTAAAAGTTACATCCGCCAAATTACCGCGCTTATTTTTTTCACTGCTAACCACGCTTATGCAATGATAATCAGGATAATCAGAGCACTCTTTGCCGCTTTCCATTTTCAAAAGCTCAAATGTATAAACAATATCGCTGGAATTATCAGTATAAACTTTTGTGCAATATTTATTATTCCAAACATTGGTCATGCCTTCTTGCCACTTGATTAATAAATCATCAGCTTGTTTTTTTGCCTCAGCATCTTGAAAATCAAACACGACTTTAACTTTAATTTCATAGCCAAAATCAGCAGTCTTTGTAATGATTGTTTTGGCCTGGCTACTATCTGCAAACAAAAAAGCAGTGATAATAATTACTGCCCCTAATAAAATTTTCCAGCTGTGTTTTTTGATCACAAAAAAATCACGCTAAATAATCGTGATTCAATCTTATCTTTTTATAGAAAAAAGGCAAGGGGATGGACTGTGGAAAATCTTTATTATAAACCGAACATCTTAATGACAAACATAAATAACAGGGCTAAAATAAAAACTATGAAATTCAGAATCGAGCTTTTGGCATTGATTTCTTTATGTATTTCTGGAATAAAATCAGAGGCAGCAATATAAAGAAAGCCTCCGGCAGCAATCGGTATAATTACATTAGTGAATCCTCCGATTTCATTGCTCAAAAAATAGCCAATAAATGCTCCCAAAATAGCGACTGCTGAAAGTAAAAAATTATATATAATTGCCTTGGTTTTGTTATAACCTGAATAAAGTAAAACGCCAAAATCACCTAATTCCTGCGGAATCTCATGGGAAATAATGGAAATAGTCGTGGCCAAGCCCAAGGCAGGACTAATCACAAAAGCAGCCATGACTATTATGCCATCTAAAAAATTATGAATGCCATCGCCAACCATGTTAATTTGTCCCAGATGCGTTTTCTCTTCACACTTCTCGTCATGACAATGATGCCAGCGTAAAAATTTTTCCATCACAAAAAAAAGGCAAAAACCAACTATGGTCCAAACAAATACCATCAATACATCATCTTTTTTCTCAATAACATCCGGTAATAGATGAAAAAAAGCGCCACCGATTAAACTACCGGCTGAAAAGCTAACAAAGAAAATCAATATCTTCCTCAAAATATTATCTTTAAGAACAAAAACAAAAAAACCAACCTGGCCGATTATACTTATGACCAAGGTGCTTAATAATCCATATAATAATGCTGTGGGCATAAAAAAGTGTTATTGTCTTATTATAGTTTAAAATCAAATAAAATTGAATAGTCTGCTTATCGCCTCTTGATTTTATTTATAAAATATAGTAAACTGATTTTACGATGCGGGTGTAGTTCAGTTGGCTAGAACGTTTCCTTGCCAAGGAAAAGGTCGCCGGTTCGAATCCGGTCACCCGCTCCAGAAAAATAACCTTAACAGGTTATTTTCTTTTTTCACTGACTTCATAAAGCGCAATACTGGCCGCAATAGCCACATTTAGAGATTCCTTATTCCCTTGCATGGGGATGTAAATTGTTTTATCGGCTTGTTTCAAAATGCTTCTACATATTCCGGTCACTTCATTACCAACAATAATCGCTAAGGGAAATTTTGGCTTAAATTTATTTAATGGTATTGCATCTTTAGTCAGCTCAAGTGCCACAATATTAATTTCCTGTTTTTTTAACTTTTTTATCAGGGTCGCTGTTTTCCAACAATGTTCAAATGGTATTGTTTTTTCGGCTCCCAAGGCAGTTTTGGCAATCTTTGTTATTTGTTTATCAATCGGATAACCAGAATATCCGCAAAGATAAATTTTTTTGACAGCAAAAGCATCAGCCGAACGAAACATCGAGCCAATGTTGAATAGACTACGGATATTTTGCAAAATTAAATAAATTTCCTTTTTTCGCGTTGACATAGGCTTGATTTTATTTTAATATAGAAGGTACGAAAAGGAAAATAGCAGATTTCCAAATAAAAACAAAAATATGTATTATACCTATGTACTTTTAAGCAAGAAGGACGACAATTTCTATATTGGATTTACTAAAGATTTAAAGAATCGATTTAGAAAACATCAACTAGGCAAAGTATATTCAACAAAATTAAGACAACCATTAATCTTAATTTATTACGAAGCTTGTCTGAATAAAATTGATGCCGCTAGAAGAGAAAAATATTTCAAGAGTGGTCAAGGTAAAAGATCGCTGAAAAATAGGTTAAAATTTTATTTAAAAGATTAATAATGGAATGGCCTTGGCCAGATACAAGTTTGTGTTATTGGCACCTTCAATGGCCTTGGCCAGATGTAAGTCTATGTGTAGACACGATTATTTTCGTATTTTCAGTTCAATCGTAAAATACGATTCGTACGATTCATACATAAACTTACATCTGGCCGAAGTGGTGAAACTGGTATACACGAAGGACTTAAAATCCTTTGGAGTTAATCCTCCGTGCGGGTTCGAGTCCCGCCTTCGGCACCATCCGTAAAATCGGAGTAGCGTTCTTTATTTCAAAAAGCAAAAAGGCTCTCGCAAGAGAGCCTTTTTGTATTAAAACTCTTGACAAACTTTTATTGTTGCGCTACAATTATAAATCTTGAAAAAGGAGGAAAAAATGTCAAATAACCCTATCACCGAATTTGTCGCTAAGGGTGGTGACTTAAGCAGTGAAGCTGGTGTATCACTTATTGAAAAAACTGAAAGACAGAAAATCAGTGAAGCCGCAAAAGAGCAACAAATATTACAACGGCTTGTTTCTGCAATGAATAGCAGCAGTGATCCGTATCTACGGCGCAAGATCTTACTTGCCCTTTCCGATTGAATATCGATAATCTAGCATTAACCCAAAGATCTATGTCTATGGGTTTTTATTTTTCTTGACTTTTTTGTAGGGGGTGAATAAAATAGAGGTAGGTTTATTTATAAATTAAGATATAATTTATGATAGAAAAAATAAAAACGGATAGAACCCCTGATTTTTCTGATGTAATAAAAAAAGATTGGAAAGGAAGCAATGAAATTAAAGATATTAAAGTTGTAAAAAAAGCTTCTTTATTAGGCAAACCTTTACGATTAGTATCTCTTAAGGCGTACGACGATAGTTTTGATCCCGGAGATCCTCAAGTGGGTGGGTGGCATGGAGTGAGTAAATTATATTGGGGGGACAGCGAGATCGAAAATGCATGGCAAACGGAGCTGAGGTTGATGTTGAATATATTCGATTTAATAATAAAAAAACAGATTGACCCAACTAAGCTTCCTTGGAATGATGATGAAAAGCTGAAAAAATTGCTACGACAAGAGATGGATAATGAGCTTCAAGAGGATAGCGCAAAAATTAAAACAATTTTACAAAAATTGAATTCTGATGAAAAAAAATTATTAGAAAAATATTTACCCATGGGTTTAACCATGAAAAATGATAAATAGATAAAAAAAGCCGTCGTAATAGACGGCCTTTTTTATTACTTGTTTTTTTAGCCCAAAAAAGCTAAGATTAAATTATCTATGCCTAAAAAACAAGATAAAAATAGAATAGTCTCCTCTAAAGAAAGTGTTGAAGAAGTCGCTTTTGAGAATAATTTGCGTCCAAAAAAATTAACTGAATATATTGGCCAAAATAAGGTCAAGGATAATCTTAATATTTTTTTACAGGCCGCGAAAAAGCGCGGGGAGCCGATTGAGCATGTGTTGATTCATGGCTGTCCTGGTTTGGGCAAAACAACACTGGCGCACATCATTGCCAATGAAATGGGCTCAAATATCAGAATCACTTCTGGACCGGCCATTGAAAAAACCGGCGACCTGGCAGCCATTTTAACCAATTTGGAAAAGGGCGATATCTTATTTATCGATGAAATCCACCGCTTAAACAAAACCATTGAAGAAGTGCTCTATCCTGCCATGGAAGACTATTCTCTGGATATAATTATTGGCAAAGGACCGAGCGCCAGGACATTAAGATTAGATTTACCAAAATTTACTTTAATCGGCGCCACGACCAGAATAAGCTTAATCTCTGCTCCATTACGCGATCGCTTTGGCGCTTCTTATAAACTGGATTTTTACGAAGACGAAGATATTCAAAAAATTATTGACCGCTCAGCCAAAATTTTGGATATTAAAATTAATAGTGATGCTTCCAAATTAATTGCCGAGCGAGCCAGAAGAACACCGCGCGTGGCCAACCGCCTGCTCAAGCGCGTGCGCGATTTTGCCCAGGTTAAAGCTGACGGCAATGTTACTGAAGGTTTAGCCTTAGCTGCGCTTAAACTCTTAGACATCGATGAATTGGGCCTGGATGAAGTAGACCGCAAAATCTTAATCGCTATTATTGAAAAATTTTCCGGCGGTCCAGTTGGTTTAAATACCTTGGCTGCCTCAACCAATGAAGAGATGGAAACATTGGAAGATATATATGAACCCTTTTTAATGCAATTGGGATTTTTGCACCGTACGCCCAGGGGCAGAACCGCAACCAAGCGCGCTTATGAACATTTGGGCTTTAAAGCGATTTTGGATAAAGAGCAAAATAGTTTATTATAAATATATGATCGAAATCTCAATCTCAACCTATTTTATTATCTACGGCCTGGCCTTGGCTCTATTTGTTATCTTTGCCTTAATTAATCTTTATCACTTATTTAGATTTGGTTTTTTAAGTTTTACTAGTTTCTTAATGACCTTTATTTTTTTGGGAGTCAGCGTTTTACTTTTATTTATTACTTATAAACTTGGGTTGGAAATAGATTGGACACAAACCTTTATTTTTTAATTTATGTACATAGAAGGACAAATACCTAATCAACAAGAAGACGAAAAGCTTTTATTATTTTTAAGAAGACATTGGCTCATTTTAGTAGCGCAATGGCTTCTATATACAGTACTAGCTCTTATTCCAGTGGCTATTTATTTTTTTCTAATTTATGCCTTCCCCCAAATCTTAGTCAGTAAGACCATTTATCCATTTTTATTTTTACTTACTAGCATCTACTATTTATTTATTATCTTATTTCTTTTTAATGCCTTTATTGATTATCACCTTGATGTTTGGATTGTAACCACCAAAAGAATTATTGATATAGAACAAAAGGGTCTTTTTAATCGCGTCATTTCCGAACAAACAGTTGAAAAAATACAAGATGTTTCAGCCACCCAAAAGGGCTTTTGGCGCACCTTTTTTGACTTTGGTACGGTTTCAGTTCAAACTGCTGGCCGCATTGACAGATTTTCTTTTCACCAAGTTCCCCATCCCTTTGAAGTTGTTAGAACCATAAACGGCTTAGTGCAAAAAGGGGAAGAAAATCTGGAGCATGAAATCCACGAAATTTTACATCACGAAGAAGATAAAAGAATTTAAATATACAATAAAAACGCCCCCGCATCGCGGGGGCGTTTTTATTTCAACAATTTAATATATTTTCTTTAATTCAATTCCGGTATAATAATATTTCAAAATCTGCTCAAAATTATAATTATACGTATCAGCCAGCAAGATCGCGCCACGAGCTGATAAACCTACTCCATGGCCGTACATAGTTGTTTTATCATAGCCCTCTGGCTCTTTGACTGAACGGCACCAGGGGATCATTGCGCCACCCCAAACATCTTCGTAATTTCTAGTGTGTCCATCTGAATAAGAAAAATATGGTGTCACAACCACGTTGCCGGCATAAGTTACAACCTGACCCTTTGTCGCTTCAACAGCCTCGGAAACCTTTGGTAAGCGTAATTGTGAATTATAACCTTTATAGACCTGATCATAAGTTGCGTCTATCGTAAAATATTCAGCAGCGTGCTTGGTACCACGATTGTAATGATACATAGCATAGGATCTAGCGGCTGTAATCAAGGCTTTTTGATATTCTAACGGGGATGAATTTGAAGTTTCAGCCAAACCTTTCAAATAATATTCCAGTTGCAACTCATTAATCATCCAGAGCTTATTAGTATTTGAACTATATCTGAATTCTAAGGTGCCTAAAAATTTATTGTCATTTATACTGGTATTCCAGGCTGGGCGCCAATTCAAAGTAATTATTTCAAAGACTGTATTTGGAGACTCGCCCTCAAAGCGCAAATATGAGCTAGTTGATAAATTAGTGCCATTAACGCTAAACGCGTAGGTTTTATTTGTAAAATTAAAACTAATATTTGTTGTACCGTTTAATGGGGCTGTAGCCAAAAGAGCACCGTTAGCATCTTTAATTTTATAACTTGTATTAGCCGTAATTGTTTGAGCTTCGGTTGTAGAAAAAAGACCAACTCGTATCATGGGGCCATAAGAAGAATCAATTGTTGCTGGTAATGGTGTCGGAGTAGGAGTCGGTGTTGGAGTCGGAGTCGGAGTAGGTATTGGCGTTGGCGTTGGAGTTGGTGTCGGAGTAGGAGTCGGTGCCGGATAAACAGCGGTTTGAGTCTCTGGTGTAGTATTAACAAAAGCTACTCCTTCGTCAGTAACATTAGCACCGATTTTTTTACATTCATCTAAGAGCAACTTCTGAGCGGCTGTTTTCTGTTCGTCTGGTTTTAAGCTCAGGCATATTTCCACCAAGCCCGTTGATTTGGAATTATTATTTATTGGTTGAGTCGCCTGAACTGTCACGGTCTGATAATCCGTAAAAAAAACATCAGACATGTCAATTATTTTTTTCGCCCAATTATTGCCGAATTGCGATTTTGCGTCAGCCTCTGTCTTTAGCCATTCTAAATATGGCAAACCGCTGACACTGACTACCTTGTATACTTTGGGATCAGTAGCTATTTTTACCAATGTATTTTCTGGCAATTTGACGTTTCCTTTTAACGGTAAGCTGGAAAGGTCAGACAGAGAAATTAATTTAACTTTTGAGAAATCATCGCCATAATAGGCCTGATAAACTTTTTTAAATGGGAATGAGTATCTGCCTCCGTTCTTTACCAAATAAACCGCCGCAGAGCCGGAATATTTTATTAAATCTCCGTCGGCCAGTGAGTTGTTTGTTGCAGCATTGGCTACATTAATCGCCAAGGGGTTTACTAAAGATAAATTTTTATTTAACGCCGTTAAGCCAACTACTCCGTCTAGTCTGGCTAAAAGTTGCGAGATAATAAAGATAATAAAAAAAGCTATGATAATACTAAGGAAGAAATCTCGCTTAGATCTTTTCCTGGTCATAGCTTGGGTACTTTGCTTGCAATATTTCCAGCCCCAATAAGTTGTGTAAATGGCTTTCATTGATTTTGTTTTTATTTTTATTTTATATAACTATTATAGCATTTTTTTTGCTTCTGGTCAATGAAATTAAGCTCATTGTACAAATTATGTGTTCACGAAAATTCCAATATTTTCAGGGTAATTGTAGTTAACCATCAGAAAAAAAGTGCTGATTAAATACACTATGGAACATGGACTTTGATAATTTTTCTTGGTATTATTTAATTATATATGTCCTTAACTCAAAAAATCGCTTACAATACAATAATCCAATTTCTGGGCAAAATTTTAGGCACCATTATCGGTGTTCTAACTATTGCGATTATGACCCGCTATCTGGGTCAGATCGGCTTTGGCCAGTACTCGACCATCATGGCCTATCTGCAACTTTTTGCCATCTTGGTGGACATGGGTTTGTCACTAACTGTTATTAAATTAATTTCTGATCCAGCTTATACCAAAGATGCGGCCATGAATAATATTTTTACCTTCAGATTTTTTAGCGCCCTAATTTTTTTAGGCCTCGCACCACTGGTTGTAATTTTTTTCCCTTATGATAATTTTGTCAAAATTGGCATCGCCATTGCTGCTCTGTCTTTTTTTATTTCTTCACTCAATCAAATTTTAATTGGTCTTTTTCAAAAAGAATTAAAATTAAATGGCGTGGCCATCGCCGAAGTCTCCGGACGATTCGTGCTTTTAATTTTAGTTGCTTATTTTGCATTTACTGACAAAGGTTTATTGGCAATTGTCTGGGCAGTTGTTTTGGGCAGTTTAATAAATTTTATTTTAAATTATTTTTTTGCCCGAAAGTTTGTAAAAATTAAATTTGCCTTTGATTGGCAGATTTGGAAAAAAATTTTTTATATTACCTGGCCACTTGCTCTTTCCATTGCGCTTAATTTGGTTTACTTCAAAGCCGACACAATAATTTTGTCTTTAACTAGATCTCAGGCCGAGGTTGGTATTTATAACGCGCCCTATCGTGTCCTGGAAATTTTAATTAGTTTTATTTATATTTTCGTGGGAATTATTTTTCCTATTCTCACAACTGCTTGGGCGCAAAAAAATATTGAGCGTTTCAAAGATATCTTTCAAAAAACCTTTGACGCTTTGGTCATGGTTAGCCTCCCTATGGTCTTCGGGACTTTTTTCGTGGCTAAAAATTTAATGCTCTTAATAGCCGGCCCGGAATTTTTAGCCTCTGGTGATATATTAAAAATAATAATTATCGCTACAGCCATTATTTTTGTCAATTCACTTTTTGGTTATACTATCGTTACTTTGGACAAACAAAGGCAAATTGTTGGGGCCTATGTTATTGTGGCCATAGTCTCATTAGTCGGCTATTTATTAACGATTCCTAGGTATGGTTATTATGGCGCGGCTATTTTTACTGTTATTTCAGAAGCCATGATTTTTGGCTTTAATTTGATAATAGTAATCAGGACAATTAAATTTTGGCCAAAACTAGCTATTTTCCCCAAAACGATACTAGCCTCAATCCCAATGTGTATAATATTGTACTTTTTGGCTAATTTTAATGTAATATTGCAAATTATTATAGCAACAATTGTCTATGGCATTTTCATATATCTTTTTAAAGGAATTTCTAAGGAATTTATCAAAGAAATATCTAGCTTTAAATCAGAGCCAAAGCAAGCCATTATTGACGGAACCATATAAAATATTATAAAATAGGCTAATTTTAGCCTATTTTTTGTTTTATGTCCTTTACAAAGCCAAAAAATTATGCTATAATGAGTATATAATTAAGCTAAAGTTAGCTTAATTTCAAAACAAAAACAAACATGAAATTTACATTTAAGTCAAAATTAGTGCTAATTTTAGTTATTTTTTGGTCAGTTGTCTTAACTTTTGTCTTAGCACACGCTGAATCATCTCCTAATATTCAAGAGGGCCATATTTTGATAGATAATCCCGCAAAAAATGGCTCTTTTTTTATTGCCACAGAGGCATCGGCAAACGAGGTTGTTTCCCCAATTATGCGCGCAAATTTCCCGTTTAATGCCTTATTTATTAAATGGCAAGTTAAAGACGCCCAACAAATCCCTGATATTTATGTTAGATTTTTAAATGAAAGCTGGAGTAATTGGATAAAAATGGAACTTGATGATGATTATCAG
>CAIXNZ010000010.1 GCA_903920975.1 Candidatus Falkowiibacteriota bacterium
ATCAACGGACTAAAAGTCCTCTCCCCACTTGTGAGGAGAGGACTTAGTATTTAGGCAATAACTTTTGTAATAACGCCAGAAGCAACTGTTCTGCCGCCTTCTCTAATAGCAAATCTTTGTTTTTCTTCCATGGCAACCGGAGCAATCAATTTCACTTTCAATTGGACAGTATCGCCAGGCATAACCATTTCAGCTCCGCCTAAAATTTCCAAAACATCGCCAGTCACATCAGTGGTGCGGAAATAAAATTGAGGCTTATAGCCCTTGAAAAATGGTTTGTGTCTGCCGCCTTCTTCTTTAGTCAAAACATATATTTCACTTTCAAATTCAGTGTGTGGAGTAATACTGCCTGGCTTGGCAATAACTTGGCCGCGTTCAACATCTTCTTTTTTAGTGCCGCGCAGCAATAAACCGGCATTATCACCGGCCTGACCTTCATCTAATGATTTATTAAACATTTCAATGCCAGTCACAACAGTCTTTTGTGTATCTCTCAAACCAACTATTTCAACCTCTTCATTTATTTTGATAATGCCTCTGTCGATTTTACCGGTTACAACAGTACCGCGACCTTCAATTGAAAAAATGTCTTCAACTGGCATTAAAAATGGCTTAGATGTTTCTCGCACAGGTTCAGGAATAAATGAATCTAAAGCGTCTAACAATTCTTGGATACATTTTGCATCATCGCCTTTTGGATTTTCCAAAGCCTTGAGAGCTGAACCGCGAATAATTGGAGTTTTATCTCCAGGATATTCATATTTATTCAATAATTCTCTTATTTCATCCTCTACGAGAGTAATCAATTCTGGGTCAGAAACCTGATCAACCTTGTTTAAGAAAACAACAATTGCTGGTACGCCAACCTGCCTAGCCAAAACAATATGTTCTCTTGTTTGAGGCATCGGACCATCAGTTGCGGCCACCACCAAAATAGCACCGTCCATTTGAGCGGCGCCTGTAATCATGTTTTTAATGTAATCGGCATGACCAGGACAATCAATATGTGCGTAATGCCTCTTGTCTGTTTCATACTCAACATGAGCGGTGTTAATAGTAATACCGCGGGCTTTTTCTTCTGGAGCGTTATCAATCTGATCAACGCTTTTGTTCTGGGCTTTTCCGCCCTTTGATAACAAGTACTGCAAAATAGCTGCCGTTAAAGTGGTCTTGCCATGGTCAACGTGACCAATTGTACCGACATTAACGTGCGGTTTTGTGCGTTCAAATTTTTCGGCCATATTAGTTAAATCCCTTAGAAGCGGCCTCTGGCTCGCAGAGTTTTATCCAGCCGATTCCGATAAATTAAATTTTATGTATTAAATTTTTGTATAGCTAATTATAACACGATTATAGGATTTGGCAAGGGCCAGAAATCAACACTTTCTCCACTTGTTTAGCCATTTATTCCTCGTCGTCAGTTGGTTCAAGATAATATTGATCTTCTAAGCCATCTTTTTCTTTATCTTCAGCTAAATTTTGCCAATCATCATCTAACTCCCTAACATTTTGCAAGTCCCGCCAAACTGCGATATCTTTGTTTATCTTATTTAGTAATTCTTGTTCAGACAGACCATTGACCTGGCTGTTCTGTAGAACAATACCCTCATAATCATCAATGTCTAAAATAACGAAAATTTGCCCGCCTTCATCTTCAAAAATAAATCGATCCCCTGTTTTTCTAATTATTTCTAAAATCCTTTTAAAATTTTTCATAAAAATTTTTGGCAAACTATATCTAAGCTTAGCGAAAAAGAAAAATTATGTCAAGAAAATATCGTATATTTTACTTCTTTTTGCCCTCAACAATCTGCTGAGCCACATTGCCTGGGACCGGAGCATAATGATCAAATTCCATAGTAGAAGTCGCTCGACCCTGAGATAAAGAACGCAAGGATGTGACATAGCCAAACATTTCGGCTAATGGTACCAAAGCTTTGATAATTTTCATTCTGCCTCTTTCTGACAATTCATTAATTTGGGCTCTTTTGGAATTCAAATCGCCAATTACATCGCCCATAAATTGTTCTGGCGTAACTACTTCAACTTTCATCATTGGTTCCAATAGAATTAAACCTGCTTTTTTTGCCGCCTCTTGGAAAGCCATGGAACCGGCAATATGAAAAGCAATTTCTGATGAATCAACATCATGATATGAACCGTCAAAAACAACTACGCGGATGTCAACGACCGGATAACCAGCCATCACGCCTTTGGTAGTCGCTTCTTTGACGCCTTTTTGTATTGGCGAAATAAACTCTCTGGGAATAGCGCCGCCTTTTACTTCATCAACAAATTCAAAGCCAGCGCCACGATCACGCGGTTCAATTCTTAACCAGCAATGACCATATTGGCCATGACCGCCGGTCTGACGAATATATTTACCCTCAGCTTCAGCAGTACTTTTCACTGTTTCTTTGTAAGCCACCTGCGGTGCGCCAACATTGGCCTCAACTTTAAATTCTCTTTTCATGCGATCTACTAAAATATCAAGGTGTAATTCTCCCATGCCGGCAATAATTGTCTGCGATGTTTCTTCATTAGTAGAAATTTTAAAAGTAGGGTCTTCTTCGGCAAGTTTTTGCAAGGCTGTACCCATTTTTTCTTGGTCAGCTTTGGTTTTTGGTTCAATAGCCACGGAAATAACCGGCTCTGGAAAAATAATTTGCTCTAAAACAATAGGTTTTTTTTCATCACATAGAGTGTCTCCGGTTTTAGTATTTTTTAAACCAATGGCCGCGGCGATTTCACCTGAAAATACTTCGTCTACATCTTCGCGATGATTGGCATGCATTCTGACAATACGCCCAATTCTTTCGCGTTCACCAGTGTTAGTATTAATAAGATAAGATCCGGCTTTTAAAACACCGGCATAGACTCTAATAAATGTTAGTTTGCCGACAAAAGGATCAGTGGCGATTTTAAAAGCCAAGGCAGTAAACGGTTCATCATCGGCTGGTCTTCTTGTTTCTTCTGCCTCTGTTTCTGGATTTTTTCCCTTGGCATCTGGAATATCTAGCGGAGAAGGCAAATAATCAACCACTGCGTCTAAAACAAACTGCACGCCAATATTTTTTAGGGCTGAACCAGCCAAAACCGGATGAAAATCACTGATAATAGTGGCTTTTCTTATGGTTTTCTTAACTTCAATTATATCTAATTCCTCGCCAGCTAAATATTTATTCATTAAAGTCTCGTCATTTTCAGCTGCTTTTTCCATTAAGATTTTCCTGTATTCTTCAACTTTTTGTTTCATGTCTTCTGGAATAGGAATCTCTTCAATCATTTGCCCATGATCACCAGTAAATTTAAAAGCCTTTCTGGTCAGCAAATCAATTACTCCGGAAAAGCTTTCTTCAGCGCCGATAGGCAATTGCACTGCCACAGCATGAGGTGAAAGACGTTCTTGGATAGATGTTAAGCTCATATAAAAATCAGCGCCCAATTTATCCATTTTATTAACAAAGGCAACTCTGGGCACATTATATTTTGAAGCTTGATGCCAAACTGTTTCTGATTGCGGTTCCACTCCTTGTGAACCGTCAAAAACCGCCACTGCGCCGTCCAAAACGCGCAAAGATCTTTCCACTTCAACCGTGAAATCAACATGACCCGGGGTATCAATGATATTAATACGCTGATCTTTCCAAAAACAGGTAGTGGCTGCTGAAGTGATGGTGATGCCTCTTTCTTTTTCTTGTTCCATCCAATCCATTTCAGCCGCGCCTTCATGAACTTCGCCGATTTTATGTTTTTTCCCCGTATAAAACAAAACGCGCTCAGTAACCGTTGTTTTACCTGCGTCAATGTGGGCCATAATCCCGATATTTCTTGTTCTGTCTAGGGGATATTCTCTGGGCATAATATTTCAATTAAAAAAATTCTTTAGTAAAAGAATTAATGATAAATTAATATCTGGCAAAATGCGCAAAAGCTCTATTAGCCTCAGCCATTTTGTGAACATCTTCTTTTTTCTTGTAAGCCTCGCCCATACCTTGCGCTGCATCCATAATTTCTTGCGATATTTTTTCGGCCATAGTCCTGCCCTTACGATTACTGGCTGATTCAATTAGCCAGCGGCTGGCTAAAGCAAATTTTCTTTCTGGTCTGACCGGAAAAGGTATTTGATAATTTGCACCGCCAATTCTGCGACCACGAACTTCCAAAGAAGGACTAACATTTCTAATGGCCTGTTCAAAAATATCCAAAGCGTCCTGCTTGGTTTTATTGGAAATAATCTCAAAACAATCATAAGCGATTTTTTGAGCCACTGATTTTTTGCCCCTTCTCATCAAATAATTAATAAATTTAGATACTTGTAAATTTTTGAATTTTTGGTCTAATAGTATTTCTCTTTTTGGAGCTTTCTTACCTCTCATAATAATGTTAGTTTAACAAATTATTTAGCAGCTTTTACGGCACCGGCTTTTGGCCTTTTCACGCCATAAAGTGAGCGACTGCGCTTTCTATTTTCGACCCCTTGCGTATCATAACGACCGCGGACAATATGGTAACGAACGCCAGGCAAATCTTTGACCCTGCCGCCGCGAATCATAACAATTGAATGTTCCTGTAAATTATGGCCTTCGCCAGGAATATAGGCAGTCACTTCCATGCCGTTAGAAAGTCGAACTCTGGCAATTTTGCGCAAAGCAGAGTTTGGCTTTTTTGGCGTCATGGTCGTAACTTTAACGCAAACACCGCGTTTAAACGGACAGCCTTTGGGCAAGTCAGTTCTTTTCCTTCTTAAAGTATCAAAAACTGACTCTAAGGCTGGAGTTTTTGATTTTCGCTTAATAATTGTGCGTCCTTTTTTTACTAATTGGCTAATTGTTGGCATAAAAATAAAAAAATATCAGTCAAGGCGAATCAGCTGGGCTCCGCCCAAGCGAGCTGAGCTTCGCAGCCACGAGCCAAGCGCTGATAATATCCCTCAAAAATTAATAATTAACAATAACTTTTTTTGTACTCTTATTCTATATGGTTATATTAAAAAAGTCAAGGTTTTACATGAATAAATTCAAAAGTTTGTATATATAAGAATAAATTACTTCCAAAAAGCCTGAAAAAAAGATTAAAAAGAATATTAATATTAGAAGCCCATACTGTTCTAAAAAAACCTTAAAATTGTTATATTTATCGGGCAAAATTGAAAATAAAACCTTTGAACCATCCAGAGGCGGAATGGGAATTAGATTAAAAATCATTAAAACAAAGTTAATTACTATTAATAATATGAGGAAATTAATTAATAGATTACTTCCGGTTAAACTTGTGTAGGCATAAATTATTTTTAAGACAATCAAGCAAAAAATGCCGAAAATAAAATTAGCTAAAGGTCCGGCCAGGGAAACAATGGCTGGTCCCCACCTTTGATTACTCAAATTATAATAATTCACTGGCACCGGTTTAGCCCAGCCCACAACAACACCAGCATTACTTAAGATTAAAAATAATGGCAAAATGAGCGTACCCACTAAATCAATATGAGCCAATGGATTCAGCGTTAATCTTCCTGCATGTTCTGCAGTTTTGTCGCCTAAATAATAGGCAGCCAGAGCATGAGAAAATTCATGAACGCTTAAAGCCAAATAAAAGCCCAGAAAGTTAATTACTAATAAAATTATGCTAAAATCCATAGCTAAGACTTGATTAAATTAATATTTTCTGCTAAACTGACTTTATCATTAAATTCTCGAGATTCGAGAAATTTTATTTTAATATAATTAAAGTATATCATTTATGTCTAAAGTTTGTGAAATCTGTGGCCGTGGGCCAGTCATGGGCGCTAGCCGCAGCCATTCTAATATCCAGACCAAAAAATGGAGACATATTAATTTACAGGCAAAAACAATTGACGGCAAAAGGGTGAAAATCTGTACCAGTTGTTTAAAGACAAGGTTAAAGACCAGATCCTAAATTTGTATTTTCTAGCAATTTTATTGAATTTTTGCTATAATTAAACCAGGTTAATAATTAAAAATAATAATTAACTCTATCATTATGCCAGAAGCTTATTGCGTAAAA
>CAIXNZ010000011.1 GCA_903920975.1 Candidatus Falkowiibacteriota bacterium
ATATATTAATTAATTATCACCTAAAAATATCACCAATCCGCTAAGCGAATAGCAATACCTAAATCTATATGTAATTATACAACAAAGTTAGCGAAATTTATACTCTTTGCCTGTGGAAAACTTTTTTAAAAAACAGGCACAAATTCATAAGTCAAAATAGTAGTATAAATACCAGCAGGAGTATATGGCGAAATATTTACAATAACTGAAGTGCTAAAATCTGTCTGATAGGAAAAACTAGGAGCATATGCAACCACTGCCCCATCTGAATAGGCATATTGATTGGCAGAATTATATTGATCAGAAACCCTGCCTATACCGCCGAAAGGATTTGTACCGACCGCGGGAACAGTATTTTCTACCAAATTAATGCCAAATTGTTCAGTACCGGGTACTGAAGATGCCGCAACATTACCCATGGCTGTCATAACATGATCAACTATATGAAGAGGCTCGCCATAGACTTGTATTTTATAACCGAACCTGGAATTGGTATAAGCTGAAAATGAATGGCTGGAATATGCTGTGGCAGCCGGAGAAAGCTGACCAAAATCCAATTCTCCTCCCTGTACGCTAAAGCCGATTGAGGGCTCATTTTCAATGGGAGCAAAGCCGGATTTTTCTCCGAAATTATTGCTCGTGCCCATGGGACCGGAAGGACTGGCAAGACTGCTATTCATCTGAAGTGCTGAAGAAGCACCGCTACCGCCAGCCGAGCCAAATGTATCTAACCAAATTTTATAATTGGCGCTTTGCATACTGGCAATCACCTGATGGGTCAAAACCAGGGCGATGGAAATGACCAAAATTATTATGATTTCCTTAATCTTGGCTTTCATGTTTAATTTTCTTTGACGCTTCCCTCTTTTCCTTTATTTTTTTATTTATATATAACAGCAAGGTGCCTAATAACAAAATTACTAAAATTATTATAATGATCAGCCACCAAGCAATTTTAGTAGGCGGCTGGACTTGATATTTGGCAGTCAGAGTAAAATACACTTTTTCTGAGGGTCCTGACTGCAAACCATCCTGGCTGGCTACGGCCCACAAAGCATACTTGCCAACCGCCAAATCTTTATTTATGTAGATTTGCCAAATGCCATTTTCATTTGCTTCGGTCTGAAAAATTAATTCTGGCGTAGTTGATAAATGCAGAGTTACGGTTGAACTGGAGCCAGAACTGCCAACAACTAAAATTAAGTTCTGCGTCGGAATATTACCAATGCTGGTTGGCATAATCACCTGATCTATAATGGGAGCGGCTAAGGTAATTTCCGGCTTTATGACATTATAGGTCTGGCTTGTTTTGATAATAACGATTAATTTTTGCAAATCAATATATGCTTCAATAGCATTACCAGCATTATCCACGGCGCGCAAAGTCAGAATCTTCCCTGTTTTATCCTGTTCATTTATGGTATAGGGACTTAAAACTTTCTGCCAAGAGCCGTCATCAATTTTCATTTCATAATAAGCAACTCCAGAACTTTTATCAAGCGCTGAAAAATATAATTTGTATTGCTTTTGGCTATTTTTTAAGATCTCTGTTTCAATACTGGGTTTAAAAAATTCTGGCGGAGTGTTATCTATTTTTACCTGATAATGCGCTGTTGGCCCCCAACCTTCTAAATACTGGGCTTTCAAATGAAAGTACCAGATGCCATCGGCTATATTCCCGAAACTAAACATCTTGTCTTTGGAAAAATAATAACCAAAAGTCGGATCTGCCAAAGGGTTTTGATCTAGATTAAAAGTATAACCAATCGGCTGATCATTTGTCTCCCAAATAAATTTCGGATTGTTATTGTTATACCAAATATCCTGATTCAAGTGCGTTGGTGAGCTAATAGCAGGCGCTTGCCTGGAAATTGGCTTACCAAAATCTTGTTTCTCGCACTGGCAAATTGGACAAGTCCCTCCACCGCCTGAGCATGGCGGACATTTACCGCCAAAAACCGTTATTCGGGTTGTTAAGGTTGAAGTTAAGGGATTCACATTATTATCTGTTGCTTTAAAAACAGCATAATATATTCCGAAATTTTCAGGGGTCCAGCTAAATTTTGATGTTGAAGTCACCCCAGTTGTAATTGGGCTAATGCTAGCCGTTTCCAACGACTCCATTGTAATATTTACTTTATCATTGTCTGGATCAGTAGCAGTAACATTGAAAATTACATTATCCTTAGCATTAACTGTTTTTTCAGAAATTGGCTCAAAAATAGGCGGATGATTAACTGGCGGTGGCGGTACATTAACGCCAATACTTACGGTTAGGGTAGAACTTTTTGAGTCAGTATTATTATCAGTTGCAGTAAAAGTTGTTGTATAAACTCCCTGACTTGTTGGCGTCCAGCTAAAATCACCTCCGACTGTTGTGGCATTGTTTATTACATTTGAAAAACTTGTGCCGCTTGGCAAATTCCAGGTCAAATTAACCAAATCACCATCCAAATCTGTTGCCGAGACATGAAAATTTACACTCTCGCCTAAATTTATTTGTTTATTGCCAACTGGCGTAAATATTGGCGCTCTGTTTTCTGGCGGCGGTGGCGGCGGTGCGCCAATCACATTGATGGTAATCCCCTGACAACCAACTAAATCAATTTTCTCTACCTGATCAGGTGAAATTAGATGCGAGCCAGCACCAAAATTAATAGTGGAAGTACCGACCTGGTTAGCCTTAAAAATCAAAGTGCCGAATAATGAATTTTGGGTTACGCTTTCAACCAAAATAAAACCGCCAACATTTACATGCTGCGTAGTATTATTTAATTCCCTGCCCGGACTCTGATATGGAAAGGCCGTACCCAAAGTAAAATCGCTTATCTGTAAAACACTACTGCCGGTAAAATCCATGATTGCTCGAACAGTATTTAGGGCTTCGCCCTTTGGTTCAACTTGAATTTGGACATACACATTATCCCCTACATAATAATCTGTTTTAGCTGAAGTCAGACGCATTATGGCAGTGCCGGCCGCATGTACTGGCAATAATGGCAAAATAAAACCCAAAAGAACCAGGGGAATAATTAATTTTGTTATTTTTTTCATATTTTATTTATAAATTATCAATTAATAAATGCCGTCCCAATGTGCGGCCAAGCCAGACAAATCAAAATCATCAACAATGCCATCTTCATTAAAATCCGCATAGCACCAATTAGTTTCCCAGTGAAAAGCCAAGCCAGCCAAATCAAAATCATCTACGACAAAATTGCCATTGGTATCGCCAATTCTCCAACGCACTATATTAACGCTTAAAACACTGCTATTTTGGCCGTAAGAATCTCGGGCCACAATATCAAATAAATTGTCGCCTACATTTAAGGTTGCTAAATAGCTCCAAGCGCCATAACTTGGATAATCAATATTGTCTGTTAAACCATTAATTAATACTGTTGTCCCGCCTGGCGCTGTACCAGTAATGGTTTTTGGAGATTTAAAAATCGGACAAATCATTGGATCTAAGGTGGGCGGAGTTGGCGGAGACGGTAAGCCTCCTTGTTGGCCGGCTACTATTCCCACTTGATCATGATAAATTGCCACTGCTAGTTTTCCAGTATCGCCAAAACTGCCGCTGATGCTAATGATTTTTGAACCAATGGTGCTGGGATTAATTATTTGATGAATTCCGCCAGAAGCATTTTTACCGATTCTTAAAACAATAAAATCATTGGGTAAAATATCGCCGCTAGCATTGTCTGTCGGATGTGTAAAAGTTATGGAACTAGCTAAAATTGTTACTCCCCAATCAGTGGCGTTTGGTATGGAATTCAATGTCTCCTCAATTTCTAAACCCGTGACAGGACCGTGAAATAAATCTATATCATTATAATTAATGGTGCTCAAATTAAAGCCCGGAGCAAAATTAATATCAAAAGACTTGCCGCTATCACCAATCCCGCTTGGCGTTAAGAATTTAATTTCATGATTAGCACTAGTAGAGGGCGCTCCTCTGTTCATTCTGTCGCTAAGCGTAGTCAGGTTAGAGGCAAAAGCATTTTTGCCCAATAAAAAAACAATGGCAATAATAACAAAAAAACTTAAATGCCGCTTTAAACATTTTCTCATTTGAATATGATATAGGTATTTGTCTCAATTATACTCTAAAATCACAGATATTTCTAAAATCGCACCAGTCGCAAGTGTATTGGCTGGGCGTGGCCGCAAAATCAGAGGCTCTAATCGCTTCCATGCGCTTAATAATTTCCTGTTTAACCCTATCTTTATCTTTTTCTTCACCTAAAAACTCCAGCGTGGAATTATTATCAACATAATAAAAAACCAACTTATTCACTTTTTCTTTCATTACTTCTTCAGCCGCGATTTGATAAATCAAAAGCTGCATTTTATTTTCAGCTGAAATAGTCTTTTCTTCTTTGGCTTCGCCGGTTTTGTAATCAATTAAAACGATGGAACCGTCAGGCAAACGATCAATTCGGTCAATTACGCCTTTGATTGAATAATCTTTAACCTTGAGAAAAAAAGTTTTTTCCACTGCCTCGGTCTGGCACGACTGGTCTTTAATCAAATCATAAAAAGTTTTTAAACTCTCCCCTGCTTTTTTAAAATATTTTTCTCTCTGATCTTTGGAAGTATACCATTCGTCATTCCATTTAGCCTGGAATATTTTCTTTAATTCCTCAAATTTAATCAAATCGCCAATTTTCGTTTGCGCTGGTTTCTTTTTGGTATCGCCAAATAAATCCGCTTGCTTATTTTCTAATTTTTCAAATATGCGTTTAAAAAATTGTTCTAATGTTTCGTGGATACTTTTGCCATAGCTAAAAACACCTTTGCCAAAAACTGGCACGCGTAAAATAAAGCCTAATTTGTATTGATAAGGACATTTGCCAAAAGCTGCTAATTGCGAATATGAAAATCTATCGGGTAATTTATATTCAACTTTTTCTGGCTTAACAGTTGGTTTAATCTTAGTTAATTCCAAGCCTCCCTCGACTAAAGCCGCTTTGGCCAATTTGAATTTAGGATTTGTTTCAGCTAATTCAGTCAAAAAGCGCGAGATTTTTCTTTTTCTGGTGCCTCCATAATCATCAGCAGAGCTTAAAAATAAGCCGGTTTTAGCTCTGGTCATAGCAACATAAAATAGCCTTCTTTCTTCCTGCAAATGAATATCGCCTTCTGGAATGATTTCTTTAACCAATTCATCAGGTAATTCAATGGCATCGGCTCTTTCGCCAGTTGGGAAACGTCTGTCAATTAAATTGGGTATAAAAACATATTTAAATTCCAGACCCTTGGCTGAATGGACAGTCATAATTTTGACCATGTCTGGACCCGCTTCTAAGTCAATACTTAAAGCCCCGCTTTCGCCAGATTCCAATTCTAATTCCATTTCTTCCATAAATAAATTTAATCTGGCGCCTGGCACGCCTTCTTCAAACTTCTGAATGCGCTTGTAAAATTGATTGATATAGGAAATCGCCAAATTACTATCATATTCATCTTTGGCTACTAATTTTTCAAGATAGCCAGAATCTTCTAAAAAGGCTTTTAAAATTTCTCCCACTGTTTTTTGCTTGGCCATTTGGGTGTGCTTTTCAATCAAACCAAGTAGTCGATTTACTTCTGAAATTGTCTTGGCTTCCAGGCCATGCAGCGCTGAAATTTCTTTCATTATTTCATAAAGCGATCTGGTTTTTTTATAAGCCTCATGATTAATTTGGATAATGTCAGCTGGCGCAATATCAACTACTGGCGAAGTTAAAATGCGGTAAACCGAAGGCGATTCATGGTAATTATCCAAAAGATGAAAATAAGACATGATATCCAATATAACCGGCTTTGAGTACAGACCGCGCAAGGCCATAAATTGATGTGGGATATTGGTTTTACGCAAAAAATTGATAAATGGCGTGGCCGCATCATTGGAACGCACCAATATAGCAAAATCGCTCCAAGTCGCTTGTGTGTCTTTCTTTTTTAATTCAACAATTTTTTTAATAATAGTGCGCACTTCATCGTCTAATGTTTTTTCATGTAAATGTTCGGTAATTCCTTTTCCCTTATTTTCCGCGGTTAAATGTTTATCGATTTTTTTTAATCCTACCCCCTTTTTGCTCTTCTTACCCCTCTCCCCTTTTTGATTTAATTGAAACTCTAAGCGGTTGGGATTGTTTAATTGAATAAAGTTGTAGGCCAAGTCCAAAATATTTTGCGTGGAACGATAATTTTTTGTCAGCACAACCTCCTGGCTAGTTGGAAAATCTTTTTTAAATTGCAAAATGTTGGAAACCGAAGCTCCGCGAAATTTATAAATTGACTGGTCATCATCTCCTACCACCGTCAGATTCTTTTTCTCGTTGCAAAGCATTTTGATCAAATCGTATTGAGCAAAATTAGTATCCTGAAACTCATCAACCAAAATGTACTCAAATTGCTTGTGATATTTTTTTAAAATATTGGGACGCTTTTTAAATAATTTCAAAGTGTAATTAATTAAGTCGCCAAAATCCAAACTATTATTATCAAGGAGTAATTGCTGGTAAATATGATAAGCCTCGGCAACTTCTTTGTTTCTCAAAGCTTCTTCGCCCAAAAGTTCATCGCTCATGGTGGAATCGGCATTGGCTTTTAATTTTTCCGCATAAGCCAAATATTGTTCCGGATAAACTTCTTCATCTTTGGCCCTGGAAAAATGCTTAATCAAAGCATGAATAAATTTTGTCGGGTTGCCAAGCGGCTTATAATAATCCAGATTAAATTTGTCTAAATTTTCACGCTCCAAAAGCCACTGTTTTGTCTCATCAAGCAATTTAAAATCATTGGGTAAGCCAATATCCAGAGCGTGTTGTTCTAAAATTTTTTGGCAAAAAGAATGAAAGGTGGAAATCCATAGATCAACATAGCCATAAGGCATTAGCCGATCAACCCTTTCTTCCATTTCTTGCGCGGCTTTTTCCGTGAAAGTTAAGGCCAAAATACCATCGGTCTTAACATTTTTATCTAAAATCAAATGCGCAATTCTTTCAGTGATAACCATGGTTTTGCCTGTGCCGGCGCCAGCCACAATCAAAAGCGGACCATTACCAAAAGTAATGGCCTTTTTCTGTTCTGGGTTATATTTTTGTTTGGCTAGAGGCATTATTGGTACGCCTTAAATTTGTCTAAAAATTCTTTAGAAAGTAATTTTAAACCTTTATTTAAATAATCTCTTTTAAATTGCTGTAAATATATATTAGTTAAGCTTTTTTTCATTTGGCTCCCGACTAATTCCATAAAGCCCTTACCCTTAATCTTTTTACCTTCATGTGTGCCTTCAATCGCAATTCCACCTTCCCAGTAATTAATAGTGCCGAAAATCATTTCCTGATTTTTATTATATGGCTTAACTTCTAAATTCAAACCAAAATCTGGCAAATAAATTTCATATTCCAAATTATAAACGGCTCCGGTTTGTTTGCTTGTAAATTTCTTGCCCTTTTCCCTAATAAGCACATTATCAGTTGTTGAAATTTTATTGCGCTCGTCAATTAAGCTGGCGTGATAGGTTTTTATTTCATCGCCATAAACAAAACAGACTAGATCCAAATTATTTTCTAATTGAATGGAAAACCAAGTCCATTTATCATCATTGGTTAATGGCGTTTGCGCCCACTGATGGTCCATCCAGGACAAACCCTCAACTTCTTGCCAGTCGTCCCCCATTTTAATCAAACCTTTTGTTTCTAAATGAGTAAGAGAATAATAATATGTTGTTTTCACATCCAAATCTAAAAATCCGCGCTTATTAATCAAAAGAGGTTTTTTTGTCAGTTTTAATTTTAAATCAACAAAATCATTTACCAAATGATATTCAAATAAGCCGGTTTCTTCTATTAGGCAAGCGTTATCATAATGAATCCAAAGTAATGGCTTGGTAAAACTATTGGCGTCAACCAAACAAATAGGATTAATTTTTTCAGTAAATTTGTGCTTATTGTTATCAGTCAATAAGTAATGAGAAAAATACAGAGTTTTTAAAGGAATATTCTTTAAAAAAGGTATTTTTACCAACTTTGGTTTGGTAGCGAAGAGAGTGTGCATGTATGAGAAAGACTGGCCATTTTTGGTATGCAAATTGCCATTAAAATACCACCATTCAATAATATGGTCGTGTTTTTGCTCATCTTCGGGGAATTTAATCGGTTTAAATTTTTCTTTATATTGAGGCATATTATTAAAGAGACATTATCCGTTTCTTATTCTTTTGCCATTTTTTATTAAAAAGTTCCATATAATAGGTATCATAAAATTTATTGTTGCGGTATCTATCTTCTTTTTTAATCCCGGCCAATTTAAAACCCATATCCAAATATAAGTTTATAGCCCGCCGATTATATTCATAAACATCCAAGAAAATTTTATGTAATCCTAATTTTTTAAAACCGTAATTAAGGATAGTTTTCATGGCATCTGTACCATATCTATGGCTCCAGTAATTTTTATCACCAATAAATATGCCAAAACTGGCATTCTTATTTTGCGGTTTTAAATGCAAGCCTATATTACCGATGTGCTTTCGGTCTAGCGTATCTACGCCAAAAACTCTTTCTGTTTTTTTCTTCAAAACATCTTTTATCCATTTTTTCTCCTGATTAATAGCTACCTTCCCCATACTCATAAATTTTCTGACTTGGGGATCCCCTAACCATTTAACCATGTCAAAAGCGTCGCTTAATTTAAGTGGTCTTAAAATAACTTTTTTACCTCGCAATATCATAATTAAATATTAAATAATTTTTTTGCGTTGACAAATGTTTGTTTCTCAACTTCTTCAAATTTCATACCTTTTAATTCCGCGATTTTTTCCGCGACATAGCGCACATGGCTTGGCTCATTTATTTTGCCGCGAAATGGCACTGGCGCCAAATATGGCGAATCAGTTTCTATTAAAATTTTTTCAAGAGGAATTTCTTGGGCTATTTGCTGAAGTTCTTTGGCGTTTTTAAAAGTCACAATACCAGTAAAACCAATGTAAAACCCCATATCAATAAACTTTTTAGCCTGTTCCAAGTTTCCGCCAAAGCAATGAATTACGCCGTTAAAATATTTTTCTTGATTCATAATTTCCAGCATCAAATCATAAGCCACAAAATTTTTACCTTCCTCTCCCCTACAATGTAAAACTAATGGTAAATTTAATTCCTTGGCCAATTTAATAAATTGTTTAAATACATTTATTTCAAGTTCCTTGGTTTTTTCAACATCGTGCTTTTCCGGCTTTAAATAATAAAAGTCCAGGCCAGTCTCGCCGATACCAACCACTTTTTTGCTTGACCTTGCCAAATCCAGATATTTTTTATAATCAAAAGTTTCTTTTTTTATTTTAATAACCTGTTCTTTATTATCCAAAAAAACTTTTTCATTAATGTCATCAACCAAATGTTCGGGGTGACAACCAATCACTGCCCAAACGCCAGTAAAT
>CAIXNZ010000012.1 GCA_903920975.1 Candidatus Falkowiibacteriota bacterium
TTATCGTCAAAAGAGCTGGGCTTGAAATTGACCATGGCCCCGGCCGAGGTTGAAGGTTTTGTTGACCAGGCAGAAAGTTTGAAAGGCGTGGTAGTTGGGCAAATTTTGGAAATAAAAAAACATCCTAATGCTGATAAATTAAAATTAACAGTAGTTGATATTGGCAAAACAAAATTGAACATAGTTTGCGGTGCGCCCAACATTGAAGTAGGACAAAAAGTGCCAGTGGCCACCATTGGCGCGGTTTTACCAAATGGCATGAAAATTGAAAAAGTAAAAGTGCGTGGCGAGGAATCAAGCGGCATGCTTTGCGCTCAAGATGAATTAAAATTAGGTACTGATCATTCTGGAATCATAATATTAGATAAAAATTTGAAAGTCGGGGATTCACTAACCAAAGCACTGGGATTAGATGATGTGATATATGAAATTGACAATAAAAGTTTAACTCATCGGCCAGATTTATGGTCGCAATATGGTTTTGCCAGAGAAGTGGCAGCAATTTTTGGTAAAGAATTGAATGAATTAAAGATGAAACTGCCTACTTTGCCAAAAGAAAAACTAGATATCAAAATCGAGGATTATAAATTGTGTTCGCGCTATGAAGGCGTGGTGGTTGAGGGGATTGAAATTGCGCCCTCGCCAGCTTGGCTGCAAAAAAGAATTATGGCCGTGGGTATGAGACCAATTAATAATATTGTTGATATTACTAATTATGTGATGTGGGAACTGGGTCAGCCGCTCCATGCATTTGATTATGATAAATTGGCAGAACATAGAATTATTGTCAGAACTGCGAAAAATGACGAAACAATTGAGACACTTGACGATGAAAAGAGAAAATTAGACGATTCCGTTTTGGTTATTGCTGATGCAAAAAAACCAGTGGCTATTGCCGGCGTCATGGGCGGTGCCAATACTGAAATTGATAATAAAACCAAAAAAATAATTATTGAGTCTGCCAACTTTAATCATGTTTCCATCAGAAAGACAGAAGTTAAATTGGGATTAAGGTCAGAAGCTTCAATCAGGTTTGAAAAATCACTTGACCCGAATTTAACAGACATAGCTATTAAAAGGGCAGTGGAATTAATTTTGCAAGTTTGCCCGAAAGCCGTCTTGGCTTCCAGGATTGAAGATGTGCAAAAATTTAAACTCAATTTGGGTCCGATTAAAGTATCTTTTGACTTTTTAAATAGAAGAATCGGTGAAAAAATTGCTCCAAATAAAATTATCGACATACTGGAAAGTTTGGGCTTTGGAGTAAAAAAGCAAAAAGAGGGTCTGGAAATTTTGGTGCCGACTTGGAGAGCAACAAAAGATATTTCCATTCCCGAAGATATTGTTGAGGAAGTGGCCAGAATTTACGGCTATGATAATTTGACAGTGACTATGCCAGCCGTGACCATGAAACGGCCAGAAATAAATAGATCCAGAGAATTGGAAAGAAAAATTAAAGTGATTTTGTCATATGGTTTTGCGGGCAGTGAAGTCTATAATTATTCATTTGTCGGAGAAGAGCAAATTAAAAAATTGGGATTAAATACCGAAGAACATGTTAAAGTTGCTAACCCCATAGCTCATGATTTGAATTTAATGCGCAGGACTTTAATTCCTAATCTTTTGGATAGCGCTCGATTAAACGCCAGATTTTTTGATGATTTTAATTTATATGAAGTCGGTTTAACATATCTGGCAGAAAAAAAGGGCGACAGAATCTCTGACAAAGAAGCAAAATTTTTGCCCTTGCAAGACAAATGGATTTCTGGCGTAGTGACTGAAAAGAAAAACGACAAGCCATTTTATATTGCCAAAAATATTATCAGCGGACTTTTAAACCGTTTGCATTTTGACTTTAAATTAAACCCCAGCAAGGAATTTTGGCACTTTGTGAAAAAAAATAGGGCAGTAGATATTATGATTGGCAATAAAAAGGTTGGATATATTTCAGAATTAGCTGATGAACTTTACGAAAAATTAGGCTTGAAAGTAAAAGTGGCGATTTATGAATTAAATTTAACTGCTTTAACAGAACTATATACTGACGACATTGAATATCAATCGATTCCCAAATTCCCGAGTATTGATCTGGATATTTCCATGATTATTCCTAAAAATATTTTATGGGAGGAAGTGAATGTGGCGGTCAGGGAAGTGGACAAAGATTTAATTCGCGAAGTTAATTTCTTTGACGTTTATGAGGGAGTTGGCATACCAGAAGGAAAAAAATCAATTGCTTTTAAAATTATTTATCGTTCCGATGATAAGACTTTAACCATGGAAGAAGTGCAAGTGGTACATCAAAAGGTTTTGCAAACATTGGAAAAAAAATTCAACGCTCAAATACGTAAATAACTTAGCTATTGGGTATTAGTAATTTGGTATTAGCTAATGGAAACGATTAGTTTAAATAATTATATGAAAAAAAA
>CAIXNZ010000013.1 GCA_903920975.1 Candidatus Falkowiibacteriota bacterium
ATATAAATTTTAGATAATAAACCTTCCTGCTCCTGGCCATAAAAGATCAAGCCAGAGGGAATAACCAATTGCACATCATGCAGAGTATGAATATTTTTTAAATCCAAACTTCTGACTGCCATTAAGGTTAAATAGCCCATGCCCTTTAAATTATGAGTCAGCACTAGTTCGGGCTTTTCCTGTTGTAATATTTTTTTTACTTGTCTGTAAGAATGCCAGTTAAAAGTATCGATAATATGCCAAATTAATCTTTTCCAAATTGGCTGTTTATTTATCTCCACAAAGGAAAAAATATTTCTGGGATAAAAGCGATATACTTTAATATCGTCCATCATGGTCATAAAAAAATTCTTTTTTTCCTGATGGCGGGAAATAGTGATAACAAAAACATCGTGGCCGTCTTTTTTCAGTTCTTTGACAATATTGGAAAAAACAACCTCGGCTCCTCCCCTTTTATATGGCTTGTACAAGCTATTTATTAAAGCGATTTTCATAATCCTACGAAATTACTAATCTTTTACGAATATACTAATGCTAAATATTTTATTCCAAATTCTTTGTTCTTAATTCTATATTCCTAATTCTATCCCCACAAAACTTCATTAACCCCATAAACCCCACTAACTTCTAAGCACATCTTCATAAACACCAACCAACTTTTTAATGAGAATTTCCTGATTAAATAATTTTTCCGCTTTTATTCTTCCGGCCGCTCCCATTTTTTCTCTTAAAACTTTGTCGGCAAATAGTTTATTAACGCGATTGGCTAAATCGCCTTCTTGTTTTACATCAAATACAAATCCGTCAATGCCGTCTTCGATCACGCTTCTCACGCCTGGCAATCTTGAGGCCACTACGGGCTTAGCGCAAGCCATAGCCTCAATCAAGGTAATGCCAAATGCTTCAGAACGGTCAATCGAGGGTAAAACAATCACATCGGCTAAATTATCATATTTTGGCAGATCTTCATCGCCAACCGGGTCGGCAAATATAATTTTATCTTTTAAACCGGCTGCCAAGACCTGTTCTTGATATTTTTCCTTCAAATTACCCTCGCCAACAATAAGCAACTTAACCCGATAAAGCGCGTCCTGACTGCCTGAATAATCCAAAACATTAAAAGAATTGATCAAAAATTGTATGCCCTTAAAATAATGGGCTTTGTCCAGAGCGCCCACAAATAAAAGCACCTTATCAAATTCATCATTAATGCCGTATTTATATAATAATTCTTTATCTTTTTCAACAGGAAAAAATCTTTCTAAATCTACGCTGGGTGGCAGTTCAATAAATTTCTCAGGTTTACCAGCCACCAGTTTTTTAATATTAGAAGTTTGCGCATAATCAAGCGAAGTGACTATTACTTTATCGGCGCATTGGATTATTCGCGGCATGATAAATTTGGAGTGGAATTTAAAAAACGGCTTCATAAAAATTCCGCCTACCACATCCATATGATAAGTAATAACCAATTTTATCTTGCTGGCGTTTAATTTTTTGGCCAACCAAACTAATTCAGCACCGCCAAAAAAAGGATAATGTAAATGCACGATATCAAAGCCTTTTAAACGCCATAGTAATTGCGGCAAAAAGGCGCCATTGCCAAATCTGCCAAAAGTTCCCAATCTTTCAATTTTAATTTCACTAGAGATAAAATTTTTATCTTCTTCCTTATAAAGCGGTGTAAAAACCGTAACCTCATGCCCTAATTTTACCAAACCAAAAGATTCTTCAGCAGCCATATTGCTTATGCCGCCTTTATAGGGCTTAAATCTGCAGACTACTTGAGCTATTTTCATATGCCTACAAAATTACTAATCTTTTACAAATCTACAAAAACTTTTTAGTTAAAATATTAATTTTTTTATCCATTCCTCATATTCTGGCTTTTGTAAATTTGTAACAAATTCGTATATTCGCTTATCTTACCAAATTATCAAATGTTTAATTATTTGCCAATATAAATTAAAAATGGGATTTACAATGTATTTCAAAAGCGAATTATCAATTTCTTGAAATTGAATCTTGCCAGTAAAAAGTCTGACAATTTCCTTATCTCTAACTTGACGCAATCCTGCCTTCTTTTTTCTGGTTGCCAAAATAATTTTCCAATTTTTAATATGAAAAAAATAACCATAAACTTTTAATTTTTCTAACCAGAATCCTGAAAATATTGAATAGAAAAATAATCCCAATTCCATGATCAATCCGGCTGGAAAAATTAATAACAAAGTGCCAATTTTATAATTTTCTAAAAGGCAGATAAAACGATTGCGCTCCATGTAATAAAATTTTGTAATGCTCCTGGAAAATTCATATTTATGATAAACAACGGCTTCAGGAGCGACCAATATTTTATAACCGCTCATTCTCATGCGCCAGCCCAGATCCAGATCTTCATGATATAAATATAAATTATTGTCAAAAAGCCCGATTTTTTTCAAAACCTCTGATTTTATTAAAACAGCGGCGCCGCTGGGGTAAGCTATTTCCTTGGGACTCAAATCGCCCTCAAATTTTTGATATCCGCCGCTGGAAAAGCCAAAACCCAAAAAATGAATGGAATTACCCAGTGAATTAACCTTGTCTTTCTCGGGCCAAAGCATCAAGCGCGGCTGAACCGCTGAGATTTTTTCATCACCTTGTAAAACATTGAGTAATTTTGATAAAGAATCAGGCTCAGACATCGTATCCTGATTAATTAAATAAATATAATCGTAACCCAACAACAAAGCCTTATCTATGCCAATATTATTGCCTTCGCTAAAACCTAAATTTTTAGGATTTTTAATGAATTCAATATCACTAAAATTATTCTGAGCATATTCCAATGAACCATCGCTTGAACCATTATCAACAAAAATGATTCTATAATTTTCTTTGGGATAATCTAATTTTTCCAAACTGCCCAAGCAATCAGCCAAATATTTTTGGCCGTTATAATTTACTAAAATTATGGCAACTTTGGGCAAACTATTTTCCATATAGTTTTAAAAAGGTAGAGACGGCTCTACCTTAATATTTTATACCAGTCGTAAATTTAATCTTTAATTTCTTCTACCTGATTCCAATCAACCATTACTTTATGAGCTTTGGCATATTCAATCGTACCCTCCAAGCCCTTATCCAGTGTCACGATTGGAAACCATTCCAATTTTTCTTTGATTAAGCTAATATCGGGAATGCTCAGGCGTGACATAAATAAAAGCGCATCAGAATAATGAATCTCGGATTTTGAATCAGTCATTTTAATAATTTTTTGGGAAATTTCTGAAACTTTATATTCCTGCGCTGAACCAACATTAAACGGTCCGGCTTCATTTGAAGCCATCATTTTTAAACAAGCGGCAATGGCATCTGTGATATGGCACAAGGTCATGCTAAATTTATTATCACCATAAACCATTAGGGGCTGACCGTCCAAAGCAGCGACAATAAAGTCAGGGATCATATGACCGACAAAAAGAGGCATGCGCGGTCCATAAGTAGTAAAAAATCTTAAAATCTTGGCATCAATGCCATAGAATTGACGATAGGTATAAACCAATGTTTCGGCAAATTTTTTACCTTCATCGTAACATGAACGAGGTGTCAATGGATTTGTCGCATGATAACTATTTTCTACCACAACTGGTTTTTTATCATCGCGCGGTCCATAGACAACCGATGAAGAAGAATGTAGAAATTTAGCTTTATATTTAACAGCTAAATCTAAGCCGCGCATTGTACCCAAGCCGTTAGATTTTAATGTTTCAATAACATTTTGTGAAAAATTTTTCGGATTAGTCGGGCAGGCAAAATTATAGATTTCCTGAACACCCTGAAATTTTATTTTAAATCTTTCCAGCTCTTTATACTTTTCTAAATCAACCAAATTATTAACATCATCATTAATAAAGATAAAATTTTCATGGGATAATAAATGGTCAATATTTTCTCTTTTGCCGGAAATAAAATTATCAATACAAATGACATTATTATCGGCCACTAATTTATCGCATAAATGCGAACCCATAAACCCCGCCCCGCCAAGAATGAGAATGTTTTTCTTTTCAAAAACCCCGTTAGACATATTTTTTTAAATAATTAATTATTACTAGTTATATTTTATCAAAATTCGCTAAAAAAATAAAGTGGACAGATAATGGCTAAGATTAAAGAATTTTTAGCAATATCGTCTTTATCTTATAGACCACTTTCTTTAGACCAGCATCGCATGGTGCTGGTAGTGGTCGATTAACTAATGTCTATCGCGGGCTAAAGCCCGCTATAAGGTCAAACTTTTACCTTATAGGCCACTTTTAGTGGCCGTATGACAAAGCTTTATCCATCGCGGGCTAAAAGCCCGCTATAAGGTTAAGGTCAAACTCTTAACCTTACAGGCCACTTTCTTCAGACCAGCATCGCATGGTGCTGGTAGTGGTCGATTGACTAATGTCTATCGCGGGCTAAAAGCCCGCTATAAGGTCAAACTCTTAACCTTACAGGCCACTTCTAGTGGCCGATTGACTCAATGTCTATCGCGGACTAAAGTCCGCTATAAGGTCAAATAAGAGATGAAGTTTTAATCTTTTTTAAATGTCCAATATTTATTAGCCATAAAATTCCAGCTTAAACCAATGACAATTGCAATAACCTTAGCCAACAAATCATACATATTTAAATTGTGAACGCCTATATAAAAAATAATATTATAAAGAAAAAAGTAGACAATGCCTATTAAAAAAAACTTGGCAGACTGGCTTTTAATCTTTTTTTCAAAATTGTTAAATGTCCAATATTTATTAACAAAAAAACTAAAAGTCATGGCCACTAAGATAGCCAGCATGTTTGCATAAAGAAAAAATAATCCGATGCTGCGGCTGAAAAATAAATAAACACCATAGTCTATGATGGTGTTAAAAATGCCGACTACGCAAAACCTGACAAATTGCCAAAAGGTTTCTTTTCTGTATAAATCTTGCAGCATGAAAATTAACAATTCTAATTATTTAATAATTCTCTGTCAATATCAATTGTGCTATTGGCATTTTTTTCCATATTCGGATCAAAGGTGGTGGGAATATCAAGCGGCTCACCCATTTTATAATTAGCAAAAAATGAATCAGGCACATCGCGCACCAAACTTGGCCACTTATCGCCATAAAGCATTGTGGCCAGTTCTTCTGTCTTTAGCCAGCGCAGCACGCCATTGTGAGTAACCACATAAACATCGGGCATGGTGGTTATTTTTATTAAACTGCCTGGCCGATAATTTACTAATCCCCCGAAAGCTATCATGGCTAAATCCGCATCGCTGATTTTTATCACATTATTAAAATTATTATACCAGCTTAAATAAGTACTTTTGTCCGGGAAAGAATAACGCTTGCCATCCACGCCGGCATAATAGACAGCGTCTGTTGAACCTTTTATCAAAGGATTAAAATTAACATTTTTTAAAGCTTGAAATATTTTAACCGGGTTAATCAATCCATTGCCTAGTTTACCGGCAAATTCCGGATTTGCGCCATCAATATTATCGCCATTTTCCAAAATTAATTCTGCTATTTCCCTGCCGCTTAAAGACGGCTTAAAAGATTTTATCAAAGCTGCTATGCCAGAGACAACTGGAGCGGCCAAAGAAGTACCTGAATAATCACCGCCAAAATATCCATTTAATTCTACATTCTTTTCATTATGATAAAGCAAGCCGTAAATATCTTCGCCTGGCGCCGCAATATCCACACAAGAAGATCCAAAATTGGAAAAATTGGACAGCTTATTATTTTGATCTACTGCGACTACGCCAATAATAGTATTCTCCGAATTTGTACCCTGCGAACAGACAGGGTACATTTTCCTGACATCCATATTAACCGAATGACCATCTGTATTTTCATTGCCGGCCGCGGCAATAACCAAAACGCCCCTTAAATAAGCTCTTTCAATGGCTTTTTCCAGCGCCGCATCATAAGTGTCGCCCACAAAACTTAGATTTATAATACTGGCGCCGTTATCAATGGCGTAATTTATTGCCCTAATTACATCGCTGGTACTCCCACTGCCATTTTCATTCAACACCCGCAGCGGCATTATTTTTATATTCCAGGCCAGACCAGTTGTGCCAAGGCTATTATTGCCAATGGCCGCAATCACCCCGGCAACCAAAGTCCCGTGAATAATCGCTTCTTTGGAACAAGTCTCAGTCAGAAAACAATCATTATCAAATTTTGGCGTGGGATCACTTGTGTTTGCCACAAAATCCCAGCCCTCACCGTCATCAATAAAACCGTTATGATCATTATCAATATTATCGCCTAAAATTTCATCGCGATTAATCCAAATATTGTCACGCAAATCAGGATGAGCCACATCCACACCAGAATCAATGACCGCCACAATAACATTTGTCGCGCCAGTTTCTGTCTGCCAAACTTTTGGCATTTGTAAACTTTTCAGATACCACTGTCGCCCATAATCAGGGTCATTAGGAATTAATTCAGCGGCATAACAAAAATTAGCCAAGGACAATAAGGCTAAAAAAATAAATATTTGTATAATTTTTTTATTTTTCATTTTTATTCAATAAAATCTGTTTTAAAAATCAAGTTATTAATGCTTGTGGTTTAAATCAACCTCCTCTTATGTTCTCCTCCTAGTCTTAGGAGGAGAGGGTCGGGGTTTTCGGGGATTCTCCCCTTTTCCAAGGGGAGAAAACAAGAGGGGTTGTGAAGGAGGGGTTCGGGGGAGGTAGCTAAACGCTGACACAAATTGTAAATTTCATCTACGGTAGAATTAGTACTCTTTAAGATATCGCCATTCCAATATCTTTTTACATAACAGCCATAATTTTCTAAAAATTCTTGTCTGACTTTATCTTTCTGTCTTTGTTTCAAAATTGTATGCACTTCACCATCAAGTTCAATAACTAATTTTAACTGCGAACAATAAAAATCTACAATGAATGGACCGATCCCAAATTGTCTCCGAAACTTGAAACCAATCTGTTTATTTCTCAAAATTTGCCACAATACAACTTCGGCTTTCGTCATTGTTTTTCTTAATTTTCTTCTCAACTCCTTATTTGATTTTAAATTAAAGAGCCGCATACTTTTTATTTTTGTTTTTCGGTCAAAATAATTACAGTCCCTTATCCGCGTTGATTGAAGTTGCGGCTCCGCTTACGGTCAGCGGACTAAAATCGCCAGTGCCGCTGATATCTGTTCCCATTTTATAATTAACAAAAAAAGCATCAGGTATATCATCAATTTTGGTGGCCCAATTATCGCCATAAAGAGCCTTGGCCAAAGCTTCGGTTTTCATCCAGCGCAAAGTACCATGGCTATCAACAGCGTAGGCCTTGGGATCAGTATCAATCTTTACCATTCTAATTCCCGGTTTATAAGTGACATTGCCGCCAATAGAAATTAAGGCTAATTGCGCATCTGTAATTGTTTTGACTGCGGAAAAATCAGCATACCAACTTTGATAAACCTTGAGCGTGGGAAAAACATATCTCTTGCCGTCATTGGCATAATAATAAACTGCCTGACCGCTTGATTTGACCAAATCGCCATAAGAGACGCCGGGAATTGCTCCAGGTGAGGCAACTGTTAAAGAAAGATTTTTTATCACGGTGGCGCCTGATTTTATGGATAATGTTTTAACGCCCAAAGAAGTGGAGCGGGCTTCAAAATTTACTTTACCATCAGCTCCGGTATTATTATTTGGAATGGTAATAATTACTCCCGAACTGGTTTCAACTGTAATTGGCTGATTAGCAACTGGCTGATTATTCATATCTTTAAGTGTGACAATAACCGTCGCTTTATCAAGCCCGTCGTTTAATATGGAAGTTTTATCAATGGCTACTAAGGAATTAGCGGTTGATATTGTCTGCTGATTCTCACGCACAGTGATTGCTCCTGTTTCAGTATAATTACCCCAGCCATCATGCGCCGCCAAACTGATAATATGCGGACCGTCAGTAATATTTTGCCAGTCATAGCGCCAAGTATGGTAAGAAGTGTCTAATTCCTGGACATCATAAGACTGGCCATCAATAATAATTTTAAAATCACGGATATAAGTATCGCCCTGATCGCGCGCCAAGCCCTGGATCATTAGTGCATTTTGATTTAAAACCTGACCATCAAATAAATTAGTAATGACTAATTTTGGACCAAAGGAGTCAGTGGCCGTAGTGTTGAAACTTTGACCATTACTATTATCAATGGCTTGATCAAGCGGACCATTATCGACGGATGCCATAAATATGCCAAATTCTCCAATATCAAATATTCCATTATCATTATCATCTGCTAATTGCGGTATTTCCATAATGGTTGTGCCGGCTTTTGCAACATTAAAAAAGGTTTCCACAGAGACAAAAAATCTCTGGCTGGTGGTTATTGGTTCCGACAAACCATCTAAATACCATGATTGATAAGTGGAAGTAAAATTAAAATTACCGATTACTTTATCCACTCCCATGCCCTGAAAACCCGCAGGTCCGGCATCTAACCAGAGCGTCATGTATTTTATCTGATAATAATAATCAGCAGTACCCAAGTTTCTAATGCTTAAAGCTTTTAAAGTATCGGCCTTGGCAGGTGTTAAGGTAAAATCCATTATCAGATTGTCAAAGGTTCTGGGATAAATAACCGCATAAGGCGCCTGCATATTGGTAATGGCGCTGGCATTAAAAGCCAAGGCTGGTGTGGCGCAAAATATTGCGCCCATAAAAATAATTGAAATGATGATAAATTTTTTCATATTTTTTTAATAAATTATCTTTATTAATTATAAATATTTTTCGTCCTCTGCCTCGCTTTGCGGGCTTCGGCCGATATTGATGGGATTGTTGCGATCCAGTTCCCAATTGATGGGATTATGGGCAATATATTCCTTTATCCGCGCGTAATCCTCGTCGTTTTTAATAATGTGTTCGTAATACCGCGGTTGCCATTCAAAATCCGATAAATTATTTTTATTACATTCACGTTTAACCGCGCCTTTAAAACCGCGATTTATTGATGACAAATTGCGCCGTTGCGGGCCGAATGTATTTTTCGTAAATTGTAGAGACGCATTGCAATGCGTCTCTACGACGGTTGGGTCGTCTTTAATCACCAAAATCCCATGAATATGATTCGGCATAATGATAAAATCATCCAAAAATACATTTGGCCTTAATTTTGGCGTGTTTAACCATTCCTCCAATACAATCTTCCCAATCTCTGATAAATAAATATTATTATTCTTAACCTCGCCCAAATTGCATTTTCTATCCTTCGTGCAAATGGTCACAAAATAAAAACCTTCTTTTGAATAATCCCAATCCGTCAAACGCGTACTGGCCACGCGGTATTTATTTTTGAAATATTCATCCCCCATTTTATTTTTGCCTGCCTGCCGAAGTCCTGAATTTTTGAAGGACGAAGGCAGGTTTTCCTCTCTCTATTTTACACCAAAAACCCCATATTTACCAAACACAAAACCCCTCCGACTTGCGTCGGAGGGGTTTGTTATTCCCCTCCCGCTAAACGGGACTGAGAATCTATATCAGTGAATCAACAATAGAGATTAGACCTTCAATGCGCCAGCATAGATACCACCGCGGAAAATGATGCCAGACAAACCATTGTAGTTTGCAGTATCATAATTGATGGAGTAACCAACATTTACGCCTCCATCGCTTAAATAAGCCTGGATAGTATCGCCGACACCTAAGCTAGAAGTGTCACAAATGAGAGACAACTGCTTAGTCTGACCCTTAGCAATGACGAAGTTTGCCAAATCAAAGTCAAATGAAGCTAACCCATCGGCTGAAGCATCACCTGAATCTAAAGTAGTAGCTACTTCTTTTATAGTACAACTGCCCACGCTTGCGATGGCACTAGAAGAAATATTAACATTTAAGATATTGCCATATCCATTAACGAATGTAACATCATCAGCATCATCAGCCTTGACATTAAAGATAGCGATTAAGCTATTAACGCCAGGCACTAATGTGCCAGATGGTGAAGTAGCGGCCACGCTAAAGAATGGACGAGAACCCATAACAACATGAGAAACTGTGCCAAGAGGAATTACTACGCCAGGAGTAGTAGAAAGATTAATAGTAGCGCCAGAAGATTTGCCAGTACCATTTATGTCACCTACAGCTGCAATTTGAGGCATTAATGGCATTGTGCTGACAACTGTTACGCCGTCAACCAAAGCCACATCAACCTTAACTGTTAAGACAACAGAACCACTAGCTGGAACAAGAACTGTATTATCAGCCAATGTGAAATCAGCGATAAGATCACCTGCAGCCACTGCCACAGGATCAGCAATTGAACCGCCGTCAGCTCTGGCACTGCTATATAAGTACCAATTTCCCACAACTGGAGTACTTGATGAATTTGTAACCTTAACCTCTTTTAGGTTAATG
>CAIXNZ010000014.1 GCA_903920975.1 Candidatus Falkowiibacteriota bacterium
GTAAAATCTTGGAAATTGAGAACTTTGACAATAACAAAGAGATGGTGGAATATTTACAGACCCTGACAGTTCATGCCGTTGATGAAAAAACAGGCAGGGTGAGCGCGCAAAAGCTTGATTTACAAAAGCACAGAATGATTGATTTATGGCGCGAGCATGATTATTGGACTTATGATTTGTTAAATGAGTATGGAGATAAAAAAATTTCAAAAGAATTAATCATTGTTAGCAGCTCACATCATACTTTGGAGGGTCTAGACCCGGCCATGGTTGATGGCAAATTGCCAAACGAAGCGATTGCCCTTGAAACATTGGATAAATATTTGATTTTAACCCTGGTTGATAAGTATCAGGCTTTTATTGATAGGGAAGGAGTGACACACGAAGAAACCATTAAAATTCTTAGAAACATAGTTGATAACAGCAAAAAAGAAGGACGCTTTGGCGATGGTGAAAGAATTTACGAGCAGTATAGGAAGTATATTGATTTATTTGCCAAACATCCTGAAATGGCCGAGATTATTAAAAGAAAGTAATCTAAATAGAAAACCCCTCCCGCGTTGCGAGAGGGGTTTTGATTTACATTTGACCAGTCCAGCAAAAGGTACAGAGATTTTTTTGTGGTAAACCAATTGCTTCGACCATTTCAGAAACAGTCGGGTAAATGATTTTTTTAACCACTTCTATGGGAGACTCTTGATTAAGATCCCGCCTGATCCACTCAACCATATCCTGATATTGCTTTGTGCTGGGGTCAAGGTAGGGCTTAATGTCTATGTTATCAAGGGATTTACCTTCTAAAGCAGCCATGGCTCTTCTGGCAGCGAGTTCTCCGCGTTTTCTGGTTGAGACCTCAAAAGCGCAAATTTCAATCAGTGGCGGGCAAGCCAGGCCGAAATAAATTTCAGCAGGATGGCAAGCTCCGATTTTGGCGATCAATTTACGCGATTGCGTGTTCCTAACCAGAGAATCGTCAGCGATGTACATCCGCTTACCTTTTATGAGTCGTCTTTTGACTCTAAGCTTGTGATAGGCCGCGTGATCTCTGGCCTCCTGCGTGCCGAAAAAATAACTGCGGATATCTTCTTTTTTAACAATCGGCCGCATAAAAGGCAAGCCAGAGGCGTGACTGATGCCGAGACCGTGGGCAGTGCCAGAATCCGGTATGCCAGTTACAAAATCCAAATCCAGCTTCAATTCTTGAAATTTTTTCCAGAGCATTGCTCCGGTTGCATAACGAGATTGCTCCACATCAATATCAGAGATAACCGCTTCCACAAAAGCCGTATAAATGTAAAGAAAAGCACAGAGCTTGAAGTCATCAATTCCTGGCTCTATTTTCCGATAGCCGTTTTGGTTAATAAAACCGATTTCACCGGCCTTGAGCTCTTGATAGTGTTCTTCATTAAAGCCCAAATTGCCAAAAGCAGTAGTTTCAGAGGCAATGAAGCAAGCGCCATCTTTTTTTGCTAGGCAGAGAGGGAAAGTACCTCTCTTGTCTCGAGCAACAAAAATGCCGTCAGGGGTTATGACCAACATGGAAAGTGAGCCATGTCCGGCTATTTCGTCCCAGACTCTTTTAATGCCCGATACAATGTCGGGTCCCCGGCTTATTATTCTTCCGGCGACTTCAGTTTTGTTGAACCGATAACCATGGATATCCTGGTCAAATGTCATTTCATCAAAAATTGCATCCTTTTCTAAAAGTTGCTCGCCCA
>CAIXNZ010000015.1 GCA_903920975.1 Candidatus Falkowiibacteriota bacterium
CGTCTGTGGTATTTTTTTCTAGGCTGTGCGGGGGGGCATTTTGGAAAGGTGACGGCCTTTTTCTAAGGTGCGGGCAAGGTCGCCCGCCCCGACTATCATGATATTTTTGCCCCCCGCCTTTTTCTGATTTTGTTTTTGGCCAATCCGAAATAGCTATCGTTTTCCTGACCTAAGGAAAACGATTTCCATTAAAAATTGCGTGGCTGTAGTCAGACACACCTTTTTGCGGTATACTTTAATTATGGCAAAAGTAAAATTTGTTGATATACCTGCGGGGCTTGAAACTTATTTTGGCAAAGCAATACAGCCGAATGACCGCTTTTTATATTCCACTATACGCGTCAAAAATCCCTTTATCTCACGAAAAAAAGCCCTTGCTTTGACACAAAAAAGTCAGCTTCCGCTTTGTTCTGAAATCTGGGCAACTTTTGATAAATCTACGCAAGACCTGTGGAAAGCTTGCGGACTTTTGACTGGGCTTTCTGCTTTTAAATTTTTCGTGCAGGACAAAGTCCTTCGTTTAAAAAATTCTTTAAGTGGTGAAAGCACGCCCTCGCTTTTATATCAAAGTATGGTTGGTCGTTTGCATGTTGAGGCCCCTGCTACTGGCCTTTTAATTTCACAACTTCATCCGCTAACTTATTATGTTTTAAGAAAAAAAACTGGAAAAGCGACTATGTATGACGTGGTTGAGGTAGTAGAAAATTTTTCTCTGCCACTTAATTTATATATTAATTACAAAACAAATTTAATTGCTGTTTCTGGTGGTTATTCTGCTAGATTTTATGCCATAGTGTATTCTAGTTACCAAGGCCGAACAATTGAAACTCCGATTGATATTGATTTTGATTTAGTTACTGATTGGAAAAGTGCTAGCGTTGGAATTGGTGAAGTGATTGGCCTCGTCAGAGGCTATGCATTATTTTTGGAATTGGACGGCGTGAGGGGGGATGTTTGGTTTGATAATGTGCAAGCCGTCCACTCAGGGCAAAATTGGGTGCGAGATACACACTGCAATAATATAAAACAAGCTTTCACTAAGCAATTTTTTCAAGTCCCTGCTCACTGGGTTGCTATTGATTTGCCAGATGGTTCGTATTATAATAGTGAATATGGTAATTTATAAAAAAATATATGGCTGATTATACATTTAGAGAAAAAGAAAATAGACCTGGAATTGTTTATGACGAAACAGATAAACAGCGAATTTTTGTTGAGGATATTACACAATTAGAGCAGTGTATCTTAGATTTAAAAGTTAGACTTGAAATTTTAGAGGGTTAATATAAAAAACAATATGCTAGAAAATTGGGGAGAAATGACAAAAACACAGGATAATCCGCAAACAATTAATCAAGCAATTGATGCCGCTATTTCTGCACACGAGGCTGACCCTGAAAGTCATATGGGTGTAGGTGAGAGTATAGAAAATCATAGAGTAAACGATATTATAGACCATCCTGCTTACTCTGTAATTGATGATAAAATAAAGGTTGATAAATATTTGATACAAGATTGGTTTTCTTCTTTAGACGGATATAACAAAAGTGGAAATTATTTTAATTATATTGGTTTTTTACAGCTTTATACTACTACTAGCTTAAACAATGCTACGAATATTTATGCCCCTGCTGATGATGTTTTTTCTTTGGCGGCTGATATCTCAAAAAATCCTATTTTTGAAACTGTTGCTGTCCTTAGTGGACATGCTAATTTTACTGCTAGGTTTGGCTTTGGCGAAATGGGGGACGATAATGGTGTCGGCTTTGAAATTAATAAATCAACCGCTTTTGTGGTTTGGCATGACACTAATCCAGAGGAACATAAAATATCAATACCTATGATTGCTTTGGGTGAGTTGCATAAATTCCGGGTAGTTTTTACTTCAGGTGATGTTATACAGTGGTATATTGATAATGTTTTAGTCTATCAATTAAATATTAGTCAGTTGGATGTTCAAAATTCACAAGGGTGGATATATTCTTTTGGTATTCAAAATAAACAGGCTGGTTATGTCTCTACTTTATGCCTTTATCGGGTTTTATATCAGCAGGATATTTAAAAAATAAATTTATATGCAAAATGAAACTGTAATTGGAAAAGAATATCCCGAGAAAGTTGGACGTCTTGTTGATGTCGCCAAAACGTCTATTGAAATATTAATGTTTGACTGGAGGTGGTATAAAGACGATATCTCGCACCCCCTGCAAATATTTAATCAAAAATTAGTGCGAGCGGTGAGGCGGGGGGTCAAAATTCGAGTAATCACGAATTTTGCCGAGCTTGTAGACATGCTGAATACTTTAGGTTTTGACGCAAAAGTTTGGTCTA
>CAIXNZ010000016.1 GCA_903920975.1 Candidatus Falkowiibacteriota bacterium
TCCTCTTTTGTGCCATCGGCTAAAATATACTTAATATAATTTCGCATATCTATTTCCAGCGATCTTTTGGGCAGATTGATATCTTTGCCTAAGACACCATAGCTGAACTTACGAAATCTCTCAACTTCTTTTTTAATCTGTTCCTTTACCGCAATTTCATTTATATCAATCTTGTCAACCAGATTTACTAGCTGGCTAAGCAAATCTTCCTCTCTAATTGCTCCTTCTTGGCAATTCCTATCCTTGCCTCTAGTGCAATGGTAATATACATATCTGTGAATATTGCCATTTTTTTGATGCTTAAATTTTTCCTCAGCGCTGATGCCTGATCCGCAGGCTCCGCAGTAGAGCAATTTGGTGAAGGCAAAGTCAATTGTGCCAGGGTGCCTGCGAGGCGGAGCAGTAAGATTTTCTCTGGCTTTTATAAAAAGCTCCTTGGTAATTATGGAATCATGATTGCCTTTGTAGTATTTACTGCCACCCACGGGGTATTCAAATTCACCGTAATAAAATGTTTCGTTTAAAATGCGATAGACTCCGCTTAAGGTCAACTTTTTGCCTGACCTGGTAGTGAATTTAATATCATTGAGCCATTTATATACAGCCCGACCACTTTCACTGTTATGGGCTACTTTCTCAAACATCTGTTTTATAATCGGAGCCCTATCCTTATCCATTAAAACTCTCTTTTGCCCCTTATCAGCATACTTGTCATGAAGATATCCTAAAGGAGCTACGCCTGGTCTCCAGCCTTGTTCGCATTTGGCACGCAAACCTCTTTTGACATTCTCGCCTTTGTGGTCGTTTTCTAATTTAGCCTGCGAGCAAAGGATCATCAGTAAAAATTTCTCATTAGGGCTGTTGGTAAACCTTTGGCCATGAGTTCTGATATCTACTATTAATCCGCTGTCCATTAAATCAACTATTGCGCCTAAATCACCAGCGTTTCTGGACAAGCGGTCAGGCGCCCAGCATAAGATGCCGTTAAATCGTCCTTGTTTGATTTCCGCTATCATTTGATTGAAGACTGGCCGGCAACCCGAATCTTTGGCAGAGTGAGACTCTTTTTTTACTTCAACTATATTGAGTCCTTCTTTTAGAGCTGATTCCATAGCTTCTTTAATTTGGCTATCAATGGAAAGGATTTGCATTTCATCGCTTTCAGTTGATTTGCGCGCGTATAAGCAGTATCTGGGCGTATTAGCCCCATCAGGCTGTTCCAGCTCTAGAATCGCCGTATTTGGCCTCAAGGGCCCTAAATTGCTTTGGGTTCTTCTCATATTGTTGTTAAGGTTAGTTTATTATCCTTAACAACAGGGATGACGCGCCCCATTCCCGTTGTCCAGCCCTAAAAGTAGATAACTTGTAGGCAACTAAAAGAGCATTAAATTCCTATAAATTTGTCTTTTTAACTTACTAATTAAGCTTAAAAAATCTATGAAAAATAATGCTCCAAACAAGACTTATTGCCTTTACGCCAGAAAATCCACAGAGGCGGAAGAGCGCCAAGCGATGTCTATTGATTCACAGCTTAAAGAAATGCAAAATATCGCGGAGCGGGATAAGCTCATTATCAAAGAGATTAAAACCGAAGCCCATTCAGCCAAAAATTCAGGCGAACGCACAATATTTAATTCAATGCTTGAAGATATACGACTGGGAAAATATAATGCCATTCTCACTTGGGCACCAGACAGGTTAAGCAGGAATGCCGGTGATCTTGGCCGGCTGGTCGATCTAATGGATAGCCAGTTACTTAAAGAAATTAAAACCTATAATCAGGTTTTTTCAGAGACACCCAACGACAAATTCCTATTGATGATTTTAGGCAGTCAGGCAAAGCTTGAAAATGACAATAGAGGGTTGAATGTGAAGCGAGGTTTGCGGACTCGCGTTGAAATGGGTCTTTGGCCGTGTCTTGCTCCGCTTGGCTATTTAAATACTAATCGCAAAGATCAAGCTGGTTATCTTAGCGTTGACCAAGATCGCGCGCCAATTATACGGCAGATGTTTGAAAAGGTCGCTTATGAAAAATGGTCTGGTCATGATGTTTTTCATTGGCTGAAAGAGATCGGGTTTACCAGCCGTTCTGGCAAGCCGATAGTTTTTAGCAGAATTTATGATATTTTGAGGCTTACATTTTATTACGGACATTTTGAATATCCCAAAGGCGGTGGTGTTTGGTATAAAGGTAGGCATAAACCGATAATCAGCAAGAAACTTTTTAATCTGGCTCAACGCCAATTATCGCTTCATTCTTATGCCAGAAAAATGCATATTAAGTCATTTGCCTTTTTGCGTTTAATGAAATGCGGAGATTGCGGTTCTGGCATTACGGCAGATGAGAAACTTAAGAAATATAAAAACGGCAATATTGGCCGATTTGTTTACTATGTTTGCACAAAGGGCAGGGATCGCAAATGCAAAGCTCTTTGTGTTAACGAAAAAGATTTGGTTGTTCAGCTTGCGGGAATTATTGATAAGATTGATCTTGATCAAATCGGCATGCGGGAACGCTTGGAATGGGAAATAAACCGCTGGTATGGATTTTATAGCTTTGCCACAGGCAATCCTGCGCCTGAAAGGCCTGCCGAACAGAAAGAGCTTGATTTGCGACTGTATGCCAAATGTATTTTTGCCAACGGCACTCTGGAAGAAAAACGAGAGATCTTGCGCCATCTAAAAAGCCATTTAATAATCAAAGATAAAAAGGTTTATTTGGATACGGAGTTGAATCCAGTACAAAAGCAAGATATAATAAACGAGACATAAGGTACAGATCCGAGTTCTCTTTTTTATAGTGTCTCATTTGTCTCATAATTGCTTAAAATAGCCCCGACCCGTGCCCGTCAGAGCAGTCTTTATTTAGACCCCTAAAACCCCTTTGAAACTTGCTTAAAGACTAGGTCTGAACCCGAGTAGGGAGCCAAAAAAATAACCCGATTTTATGCGGGTTATTTTTGTACCCTGGGATGTACAATCGAACCAATTTTTGATAAAATGAGTTTATGAAAAAGAAATTTTTTATCCTTTGGGTCGTTGGCATAGTGAGTACGGCCGCCGTTCTCCCGTACGCTTTTACATTACAGCATGATGTTATTGCAAAAGTCGCTCAACCATTAGCAGTGATTATACTCGCCTCAATTACACAAACCGCCGTTCTTTTGGCCATCGCTATATTTTTTGGTTTAAAATTATCAGAGCGTTTGAATTTGCCCACACTGACACTTTTTGAACCGAACATATCTCTAAAAGAAAAACTGCCAAGCCTTCTTTTGCTCACGGTTCCTGCTGGCGCAATAACTGCCGTATTAATCACCCTTGGCGATAAACTGTTTGGCCAGTATATTCCACAACTGACAATAGCTAACAGCCAGGTTGCTATATGGAAGACTCTGTTAGCGGCCTTGTACGGCGGAACAGTCGAAGAATTACTGATGCGATTGTTTGTCATGTCTCTATTTGCATGGATACTTGCAAAGTTGAGCAGGTCAACAGAGCCTGCAAAAAATGGCACTATCATGTGGGTGGCAATAATAGTATCCTCGGTGTTATTTGGACTTGGCCACTTGCCTATAACTTCAGCACTGGCAACCATAACTCCACTGGTTATTTTTAGAGCTATCATATTGAATGGTATAGGAGGTCTAGTCTTTGGTTGGCTATATTGGAAAAAGGGATTGGAACATGCTATGGTGGCTCATTTTACCGCTGACGTCGTGCTTTTAGCGATCCTCCCTGCATTGCTTAAGTAGGTTCTAACTTCCTCTATCAAGCGGAGCAAAATAACCGTAGGTCGGTTCAAAACAAAGAAGAATGGCGGTATTTATTTATTGAAGAGAATCCGCAAAACAATAAAAAAGATATTAGTTGGATGGAGAATAGAAGTGTGCTTAAATTAGGTGATTTATTTAGATTCAAAAATTAATTTAGGCGGCGCGCCAGTTTCA
>CAIXNZ010000017.1 GCA_903920975.1 Candidatus Falkowiibacteriota bacterium
ACCCTTGGCCTATGTTTTTGCTTTTCTAGTAGGTAAATTAATTGATTTATTTTATATTGTGCCAAGATGGCTTTTTACTTCTCTATTTATTATTGGATATTTTTTGACTAACTTAATCGGTTTTTTAATGATTCATTATAGTTTCGTAGGAAAAACAGAGGATAAAGAATCTGTCTGGAAGCAGATACTAATAGCTTTGATTTACACATTAATTATCATTTTACTGGCTTATTTGGACATTTTTAATCTAAATTTACATTTAAGCATTTTGCCGGCCTGGGTAATAAAATAATTTTTTAAATAAAAAAAACCACATATATATCTTGTGGTTTTTTTATTTTAAATTTATTTCGTATCTTTTATGGTCAGGACAAAAGTTAAGCCGCTGGTTAAAAATAGGCCTAAAATTAAAAAGATATAGTTAAAAGGCAGATAAAATAACAGTAAGCTTACCCCAATTGGAACTAAAATGTGTGCAATCGGCGTAGTCGAACGAAAGGCATTAATTAAATCAACATTCTCAACATCAACTTTCTTGAAAAAATAGGTGTCTCTCATTATTTCAGCTAAACTAGCGCCGACTCTGCTTAAAAATAAAATAATAGCCCAAAGAATTAAACTAGGAGTATCAATAAAAAACATGGTGATTGAAGTGATGGCCATTATGATCAGACCGGCAGTCAACATTTCTTTTTCCCCAATATATTTATCAGCAATATAGCCAGCCGGGTATTGCAAGAGCACAAAAGGTAAAAGCATTATAGTAAAAACCAGACCAATTTGCGGCCAGGTCAGACCAATATATTGATTAAGATAAAGCGGAGTATATAAAACCATGACTGCATAAAAAATCTGAAGTAAAAAGGCAATAAAAAAGATTTTTCTAATATTTCGATCGGCTTTTATAGCTGCGTAGGTTTTTCTAAAATAAAAATGCTGGACTTTTGTTTTGATTTGAAAATGCCTAAAGCTATAAATTATAATTAATAAGAATATCAGAGTTAAGGCAATGGCTAGACAAAATAATGAATTATAGCCAAAATTACTGAGAATTTCCCCGGCCAGTAGTGGTGAAAATAACCAGCCAAGATTGTAGATGGTGTAATATATTCCCCTAATTTTGCCGGTTTTAAAATTTTCAGTATAAGCTTCTAAGAAAATATCAAAATTAACAGCGATCAGGTTGGTAGATATTACATAAAGTATAAAAGCAATAACCACCAAATAATGATTTGTGCAATAAATAAAGATGACAAAACTCAGAACATCAATTATGGTTGCGAATACTACTGTTTTAAGATTGCCAAACCTGACAATAAAATTTGTGTAAAAATTGGTAGAAATGAAGGTTAGCAAATAGGCCAAGAAAAAAACCAGACCCAAAAATTCAATGGTAAAAAATTGATTCAAATAAGTAGATTGAATATAGGCAAATTGAGCCATACTCACAGCCAGAAAGAATGTGGCTAGTATTAAGCCACTAATTTTTTGTTTTATTGTTAGTTCTTGTGTCATTTATTTTTTATTATCACTCCCCCGCCCATGACTTCATTTTTTAAATAAAAAACAGCTGATTGGCCGGGTGTTATAGCGCGTTGTTTAATTTTAAATTTAATTTGATAATATTGGCCTGTTTTTTTTAATATACCCGTCTGTTTTTTATTCATGGAGCGAATTTTAACCTGAACCTTGAGTGGCAATTTCGGTTGTTTATTAAGCCAACTAATATCAGATACAAGCATTATATCATTAAATAAGTCCGGATGTCTTGGATTATCAGTGATAACTATTTGATTTTTTTTAGCGTCAATTTTAATTACATACCAAGGACCCTTACTCAAGCCCAAACCTTTTCTTTGGCCGATTGTGTAAAATGGTAAGCCAAAATGTTTTCCTATTTTTTCACCTTGCGTGGTAATAATATCTCCGGCTTTTGGCTTTAGATATCGTCTTAAAAATTCAGTCGGTGTTTTTTCTTGAATAAAACAAACTTCTTGTGAATCCTTTTTTGCAAAGACTGGCAATTTTAATTTCTTGGCAATTTTTCTCACCTCTTCTTTCTTTAAATCAGTAAGAGGAAATAGGCAATAAGATAATACTTCTTGATTTAGGCGGTACAGAAAATATGATTGGTCTTTTGATTTATCTTTTGCTTCGAGTAAATGAAAACCATTTTTATCTTTTTTTATTTTGACATAATGGCCCGTGGCAATAAAATCACAGCCAAGAGCTTTGGCTTTTTTCCAAAATTCCCCGAATTTAATAAATTGGTTGCAGCGCACGCAAGGATTTGGCGTTCTGCCATTTTTATATTCATTCAAGAAATTATCTACAATATATTTTTTAAAATCTTGATCAAGATTGATGGTGTATAGCGGAATATTTAATTTTTCGGCTACTCGACGCGCATCTGTCTCCGCGTCAATTGAACAGCATTTATTGGCAATGGTTTGCTTTTGCGCATAATGCGGATCTGACCAAAAATGCATAAAAATACCAATGACTTCATATCCTTGTTTTTTTAGTAAAGCAGCGGCAACAGAAGAATCAACTCCCCCGCTCATGGCCACCGCGACTTTATTTTTTTTGTCAGACATATATTAATTTTATCTTTTTTTAAGAATTTAATCAAAGTCTGCCTATACTAAAGCTTCGGCAGATAAAGAAAAAACCCGCCTTTGCAATAAGCATCGGCGGGTTTAATTTAATTGATTAGCCGTATGATTTTTTCGGCTTCTTCTCGTAGTTCTTTATTTGTAAAGGCATGGCGTTCAATTTTCACCCATTTGTTACTGGATAAATTTAAATCAGTCGGACAAACTGATTTCATCCAGTTCATGTGAGGAGTGATTTTTTTGGTCTGGGGATCAATTCTGGTGTAATTAATAATCTGGCAATTATGAATGCGATCATATGGATTTGCTGATTCATCAAGTTCAAGAAATTGTTCTACGGTCATGCGTTCAATTCTGATGCGAAATGCCCACATGATTTCACCATGACAGACAATAATTACTCTTTTGCCATCACATTCACGGTGCAGGGTGTCCAGTATGCGGTCAACTCTCATGCATAGCTGAACCATTGATTCACCGCGCGGCGGTGCCCAGTAAAAAGGATTAATTTTTTTAGATTTAAAGTCAGCTTTGAATTTTCTGGCCCTTTCTTCTGCAGTAAATTGATCTAAAATACCCCAGTTTCTTTCAGCTAGATAAGGCGTGGGAAACCAACGAGCATTTGGCAAACCTAGATGCGCTGCAGTCTCTTTGGCTCTGGTGTAACTTGAAGTGTAATATCTGAAATACTTTGTATCCAGATATTTCCGTAACCATTTTCCAGCCATTTCGGCCTCTTGGACGCCAAGCTCGGTCAAGCGCCAGTCAGTTGAATGTCGAACATAATAAGCAGCGGGAATTTTAACATTATCTTCTTGAGCAGTATTTCCCTCTGATTTACCATGACGCACTAAAACCAAATCTATTGGCATTGCCATATTACTACCTCCTTGCCTGAAAACTAATCAGGCTGTTTTAAAGAACTTTTAATATCTAAACTTAACATGTTTTTTTATTTTATGTCAAACTCGCTTTCGTTTAAGCAATAGCGGGTAAATAAAAAACCCGCCTAATCCTTTTGATGTCGGCGGGTCGTGTGCGAATTAGGGTTTAAAAATGAGTCTCACGAAAAATTTGTCCCCATCAAACGCCGGGGTTTGGTCATAAGCCAGCCAAAAGCCGACTTTGCCGAACTGGATATGGGGACCGTAAGCCAGTTCGTAAACATCACCGGTGTCCAGGTTTCCAAAGCTTTCTAGAGTTAGGCCGTAATAAACATTTTCATTTGCAAAGCGATTGTATTGGTCAAAGGTGTAATACTGGTGAGGATGACCATCGATTGGGATGTAGTAGTCAAATTCGGCGAAAAGCTCGTTTTTTCCCTTCAGGTAATCGGCCCAGATCGAGGTCGTGAAAGACATGCCTGGCGTGTTGTCATTGAAAGTGCCGACCAGCGTATAAATCGAAAATTCATCAGTCAGCTGGATCTTGGGCCCCAGATAGGTAAAAAGCGCCAAGTAATCGTCAGTCGTATAGAGCATGATGCCGTGGGCATGAAGCGTGTTTTTGGATTCCTTGCCAAAAACATTAAAGTCATGGCCCGCCGAGACATTAACTTGCCCTGCATACGCGTGATCCGTCTCTTCTGCAAAAGCCTGGCTGGAAAAAAGCATTGCGAAAACAACCATTGCAAACAAAACCTTTTTCATTTTCCCTTCCTCCTCTTTTCTTGGTTAATTTAAGCCCTCGTCAATATATTTAAATTAAATGTACGATATTCAAGTATATAGTATTTAACTTATTCTGTCAATAATAAAAAAGAGCCGCATTATAGCTCTTTTTGAATTTATATTTAGATAGCTTAAATTCTAGAAAATTGTTCTTTCATGCGAACCTTTTATATATTTAAATGCTTGTTCAGCTGTATCAACAACATGAAAAAGTTTTAAATCATTTGGATTTACTGTCTTATATTTTTTGGACATGGTTTTATCAAACCAAGCAATCAGCGGATTCCAAAAATCCTTGCCAACCAAAATCATTGGTGTCTTTTGCATTTTACCTGTTTGAATTAAGCAAAGAATTTCAGTAAATTCATCTGCTGTGCCATAGCCACCTGGAAAAAATATGTAAGCTTGCGCAGATGCGGCCAACATGACTTTGCGAGTAAAGAAATAGTATAAGCCCACGCTTTTTTTCACATAAGGATTTATTCTCTGTTCAGTCGGCAACTGTATATTTATGCCAATTGATTTATTTGGGTCAACACTGTAAGCGCCTTTATTGGCAGCTTCCATAATACCCGGGCCACCGCCGGTAATCACGGTAAAACCATGTTTAACTAAAATACGGCTTAATTTTTCAGCCTCTTTACACCAGCTATTTTGATGGTCAAGGCGCGCTGAACCAAAAATAGTTACCTCTTTATGTAATTTTGATAGAAATTCAAAGCCTTCCACAAATTCTGACATGATACGGAAAATACGCCAGGTTATGTCAGACATTTTTTGTAAAGAAATCCTTTTTTCAGGTCCTGGGCCTGGTAAAACTGGAATTTTACTGATTTTTTTGTTTATTTTTGCCATATAAAATATTGAACCACGAAAAAAATATCACGAAATAACATGAAATATTGATATGATTCGCGGTTGTAAATTAATGATTAATCTTAGTTTATTATATCATTTATCGTTTAAATAAAAAATCCCACCTTATCCAGATGGGATTTATTGATTTAGTTCCAGCAAGCGCCAATTTGATCCGCATTTTTTTCAGCTTGTTTATTTAGTCTGGGCAAGTTGATACTCATAATTCTCCAGCCATTCTTCAGAAGCCCAGCCCGTATTTCTAATATGCTCTTCTCTTTATTCGCTAGGGAAAATGCAAATTGTGAAGAATCTGACAACTCTATTACTCTCTTCGCAAAATTTACTGTCAGAGTATCAGGTGCTGTGTACTTCCAACGGCTATTTGTGAATCTCTCTTGAGAAATTTTGTGTTCACTTATGCGCAAGCATTCATCACAGCCAACTTGGTCATGCCTTATAAACTCAATAATGTTATTTTCCTTAAGTTGGCCGCAAGAGAGTCCTTCTAGTACCAGCTTAACAGCATTATGACCGTCGCAACCAAGGGTTATCGTAGTAATCCCCTCTTTGGTCTTGAATGAAATTACTCCATTCGTCGCCATTTTTTCACCTCCCTTAAAAGACTGTGATTTAATTCACGCGAAATTTTTTGCCGGAAATTCTTGTCAGCTTGATCATGTTCTTGCCTGACGAAAGATTTTCTTCGCCATTAAGTAGAATCGCGGTCGGGTCAATCCCCCTTTCCCGAAATGCCCTGACTGCCAATTCTATCCCTCCTTTGGTGAGGCCGCTTAAAAGAACAGTGGCCTTGCGATGTCCCTTTTCGCGATAAGCCAGAAATCCAGGGCCCATACCTTTCGGCCGTGGTATGAGTTTAAAAACTTCTGCGCGACTTCCGCAAATGATTGTTTTTCCCTCTCTGATTGCGATTGCCATTTTCTTACCTCCTTTTTTGGTACCTTAGTACATTTTTTTTATTTTGTCAATATATTTGAGAGAAAAAAATCCCACTAGGTAGTGGGATTTAAGATTAAATTTTCAGTGGCCAGAAAAAACAGCTAATGACCGGCCAGATTAAGCCATCAATAATGAATTCATGGAGAAATTCCATAAATGTGTCAGGTCGATAATCTCTGTTGAAAATTATACCGCGCAAATATGACAGCGTCAGAAAGAGCTCAACGCCCAGAAAAACTAATCCGATGGTGCCGTAAAGGCAGATAAGCAAGAGAATTAATTCGCCAACAGGTTTCAAAATTACCATCTTTTACCCTCCTTTAGGCGTTTTTCGTAGCCCCAGTAATAAATTGGCCAACCGACACAGAATATGATTGCGAAACTTATTAGCGTGAAGATGGTTTTAGAATTGAATCTCCACTCATCTCGCATCTGAAGCTCGTCGGGAATCTCTATTAAGAAAAGAAGTATCCCGATTCCGCAATAAACAATTATAGCCAATGCCAGAAATGGATGATGCTCAAACATTTTATCCTCCTTTTAAGAATTTTACTCATAATTAATTAGGCTGATTCATAACTCAGGGCATAAAGAGGCCAACATAAGCAAAAGAAAAGGATGGATACGATGAAAAAAATTACACCCCTGGCCACTTTCTTAATACTAAATGGTTCGTTACTTCCAAAAAAATCATCGAGTAGAAAAGCCTTAAACATGTAGCAAAGTCCTATTATGCAATAAGCAATGCCAATGAATTCCAATAGTTTTAGAGTTGACATTTTTATACCTCCTTTTTTAAAAGATCATTATATCGTACCTTAGTAAATTTTAATGATTTTGTCAATATTACTTTGTTTTAGGCGCATAATCATAAACATTTCTGGCGTTCCAAAGCATATAGCCGTAAGCACCAGCTTCTTTAGAAGCTTTTATTTGCAGATCAATCATCTCTGGGGTATAAACAGCCCCCATATCAAAATTTTGTAACCATGGTCTGATTTTTGCTCTAACATTTTTTACTACGCTTAAGCTTTCCTCACCCTTAGTCAGTGCAATTTTAACCACTTCATAAGGATGAGCAGCTGGATTATCAAAATTTAAATATCCAGAAGGATAATGCGAAGGATAAACCATGGGGCAAACATAATCAAAATACAGGGCCGCATCTTCTATTACTTGCCCAATTTGCATATCATCAGTTCTTTCAGTTGTAAAGCCAAATAAGTCGCCAGAAATATAAGCTGGCTCATCTTTTAAATTATCATGAAGATACTGAAAAAAATTTTTCATAACACCTGCCTTGGTATTATTTTCTAGGTTGGCAAATCTCATCAAAGCCATTTTGCCGTCAGAAGGAAATCTTACATAATCAAAATTTATTTCATCAAAGCCAAAATCAATGGCTTCTTTAGCAATATCTAAGTTGTATTTCCAATTGTCTTTAATAGTCGGATCAAGCCAGGCCAAACCCTTGTTGTCGCGCCAAACACCGCCTGTGGCGCTATTTTTTACTGCCCAGGCTGGCTTTTTATCGGATAGTTCGGGATCCTGAAAAACTGTTTGCCTGGCAATGGCATAAATATTATTATCATGTAATTTTTTAATTAAGGCCGGTACATCTTTAATCGTATCGCGGTCAGTTTTTGATTCATTTACTAAAGGTATGTTGCTGTCATAGGAAAGAACACCAGAATAATCCTTAATATCAATAACCACGGCATTTAGCTGACTGCCTTTCATAAAATTAATTATCTGGTCAATCTTTTCCATTCTGCTGGCTGAATAAGAAGTCAGATAAAGTCCATAAATTTCTTTTTCTTTCATTTTTTCTCGCTTCGCAATTTTAATGGGTTCTGGGGTATGAGAAAAATCAGTGGTAAATTTTATGGGAAATGTAGTACTTTGAGCCAAAATTTCTGTATGTTTTGAAGAATAAAAAATCACTGTGACAATAATAGTCAATAAAATGATGTTAAAAATAATGAGAAAAAAAGTTTTGATTTTTTTTATCATTTGCTAAAACCTTTATCCTGATCAATAGTCAGAGCACTGGGGATATCAGGAAATTCTGATAAATTGCTGATTGGTTTATCAATTGTGTAATTGGTAAAATAAAAATTAGGAAGTGTCAGCACCTTTTTTTGCCAATTGTAATCATAGATTAATTCCAAAAGCGCTTTGTTAGCCAGAGCGCGAAGATGCCCATTTTTTGTGACAATATAAGTGTTAGGATCTGTCGGCGTTTGAATCAGAGTGCCTGGCCGGCAGGTTACATTGCCGCCTAAGGGAGATTCATATAACTTTATAAGATCATATGTTTGGAGATCAGAAATTTTGATTGTTCCAAACCATGTTTCATAAGTTTCTGTTGTCGGAAAGACATATCTTTTGCCATCAGCCGCATAATAATAGACTTCGTCTTTGGCGCTCTTTTTTAGTTTATTGAATTCCCCACTGTCAAATTTGAATTTATTATAATTACTTACTTGCTCTTGAGCATGTTTCAGCTGATTGGTATTATTTATTTTGTTGATTTGCAATCCGGCCATTACTAAAATGGCAATAACAATTACCGAGCCGATAATGATATAAAAAATTAGAAGAAATTTTTTCATATTTTTATAATTAAAAAATGCTAAATCACTATATTAGTTTAGCAAAATATAAGTAAAAAGCCAACTATTTTTTAGACTGGCCGTTTCTTTTAGTTTCTATAATAATCCACTTTTCTAAGCGTCTAATGTCAGCTAAGAGTTCTGATCTTGTTTGGGTTGCCAGCGTAAAAGCGACTACATAAGCATGACCGTGCTTTGATAGTCCTGCATATTCGCCTATTTTTATGCCCTGCCTGAACTTGACCAAGGAATTTAGCTGTTTGGCTTTATTCAAGCCCTTAATCCCAATTAATTTCCCCTTTTTGTGAGGCCAAAATTTGATTAAAACCGTATGCTTATTTTTAGTTATTTTTAAAATCGGTTTTTTGCCTAAATGGATTAAAAAATCATTCAAACCATGTTTAAGGCCAAAAGAATTATCAAGCAATTCTTCTCTAAAGCCTCCACAGCGAGCCGCCAGCTCAATAACCTGGAAACCCTTGCTGGTTTTCATTAATTCGCAATGAACAGCACTGGAACGCAAACCAACCGCATGGATGGCCCTAGCGACCGTATCTTGGGCGACTAATTCCTCTGTTTTGGATAAAATAGACGGAGTTATCTGAGTATACATGAAAAAATCATCATAACCCGCATCCTTGCCGGTTTTAACTTCAACAACTGGCGTGTAATAAATTTTACCCAGCGAATTTACAAAAGCATCAATTGTATACATCTGGCCTTCCATAAATTGTTCTACTATAATTTTGGGTTCAACCTCAACATCAGCTTTTTTATATAAACTATTAACTCTTCTAAATACTTCTTTCAAATTGTTTTCCAACTCTTCTTGATAATAACAGGTGACAATCAATTTGCTCGTAGAAAGATTTGTTGGTTTAATAACACAGGGAAATCCAACTTTGTCTTTTATCTCACCCAGAATAGATTCGCTGTATTTCTTGACATAAATATATTTAGGCGTAATTTTTGGATAATAGCGCGTAAAAGCCTTTCTCATTTCTAATTTATCATTGGCAATTTTCAATGAGCGCTTGGTCGGTAATCTTAAATAAGGAAAATATGAAACCAGCCGAGCTAATAATTCAATGGAAAATTCATATTTTGCAGTGATTAATAAAATATTGTCATGATAAGGTCTCAATGTCTCTTCAATTATTCTGCCTCTTTCCATGTCGCAACGCAAAAAAATATCCAGTTTTTTTTCAATTTCCGAATTAATTTTTTTCTTTAAGGTAGTTATTAAGCCAATTTTAAGTTTACGATTTAAAAACTTTTCCAGCTCTTTGACGGTTTCCAAATGGTCATTATTCAAACTGCCGATAAAAAGCACAATATTTTTTTGTTCGGGTATCATTTTTTTTGATTAAAAAAAAAGAATTAAAATTTCTTCTTTATTAATAATTGATTTTGTAAATTATCATAATCCTTTATTAAGCGGGTTTATTATAACAGGGCGCTTAACGGATGTAAAGATAAATTGGCACTACAGTAGCTGCTGGCCTATCAATTATTGCCGGAGTCCAACCTTCAATAGGAAAAACATAAGATATTATCCGTGCTCCGGGCTTTATTTCTTTGGCTAACTTCAATTTTAATTTGGCTTCAATCCTTTTTGGTGTGCCAAAAAAATATATAACATCAGCTTTTGACAGATCTTCTTTAAATAAGTTTTTATACTTAAAAATTGACCGAGGATTAAAAATTTGCTGCCATTTGCAGATCAAGTAAAACGGAAAAGCAATCTCCAGGCCAATAGCTTTGGCCTTATAATTTTTGGCTGCATAAATAACTACTCTGCCATTACCACAGCCCAAATCATAAAAAATTTCCCCGGCTTTTAAATTGGCTAATTGAAAAATTCTGCTTATATCTGCTTTGCGGGCCGGAACCCAGGGCGCAAAAGAAGCGCCGGCAATAGCCACCGTACTTAAAAGCAGAAGTAAAATAAGAGCAATGATTATATTCATGTTATAAATTCCAGCCCAATAAAAATAAATTGGCATTTAAACCTAAGTCAGCGCTGGCAATTAATTTGCTGGTTTTTGCTTCACTGTCATATTGCCAAATTTCTCCAGTTTCTTTTATTATCTTGCCTTTGCTGTTTTTCTCCTGCTTGAGAATAGAATAATTAATTAATTTTTTATCAGGGGAAACAACGGCGCTGATTATTTCTTGATTAGCAACCAAAATCTCATTCAGCTCTTTATTTTTCAAATCAAGAGTATATAATGTTTTATTACTGGCTATTAAATATTTGCTGGTAGAATCGTATAAGCCAAAAACTCTATAAGTGCCGCTCTTTTCATACATCACTCCCCCTTTTAAATTATAAAATTTAATGCCAGCTGGGGTTTGAATATAATAATAGAATTCATTAAGAGCTTGGGTATTATCCATAATTTCTGAATTCATGGTTAAAGGAGTAACGTTTTGCTGGGTGATAATATATGGCGTGGGTTTTTTACTATACATAAAATATAAAACCAGAATGTCCAATAAAAAGATCGAGATAAAAAGCAGAACCATGAATGTAGTTTTATTTTTTTCCATATTTTTTGATTAATAATTTGACTTAATTATACAACAAAGTCTTGACAAATGACAATTTTTAATATAGAATAAAATAATATTGTTTCAAAAAATAGAAGGAGGAGGATAATGTCTAAGCAGAAAAATTTTTCATTTGCAAAGAGAATGACAAAATTGAAGGAGGAGCAACGGAAATTGTATCGAGCCAAGATTGCAGCCCTTAACAAATTGAAGGGCAAGGTGGTCAGAATTGTTTTTCAGGAGGCGAATGAGAATCCAAGGCAGATTATTGGCCTTCTGGGTAATAGTTGGATCGAGCGTCCGTTTAAAGATTTTGACATCGAAGACGTAATAGCCTTAAAAGCTCCAGTTACCGGCAAAATCTTCACCTCAATTTCGGTCCGCTATATACTCTCAATTAAAGTAAATAATTGAATTTCTAAAACCTCGTATATGTTGTACGAGGTTTTTATTTTAGTTCAATGATATAGGTTTCGCCGTCAGTAAAAAACTGATCTCTGGCGAAATTTTTGCCCAACATAGGAGGTACGAATAGTTCCTTTTGGTATTTGGAGACTTTGCCCGTATTTTGCAAATCTTTAAATATTACTTCCCTTTCAGTATCAATATCAGGGTCAATTTGATGAACAACTAGCCATTTTATATTAGTATCTAAGCTTGCCGTGCCCACAAAAACTTTTTTGCCGTCTTTGGAAGTAATATTTGTTTTCCAAAACCTGACATGATGCCTGGAGCGGACAGAATTTTTTTCAGTCGGCTTTTGAAAGCCAAAATCATGGACTTCGGCATTCCAAAAAGAAGGAGTCATTGGCGCGGTTGGATATTCTTTATTTAAGATCGCATTTTGGGCGATTTTGACGATTGTTGGGAAGCTCGGCGTTTCAGCCAGATACCAACCTGCTTTGGAAAAGGTTTCTATTAATTTCTGCTCTCCATCAGCAATAATAATTAATTGAATCGGCTCTTGCGTGGTTCCAATCAATGTTTCAGAATACCTTGACAATTTATTTTGCTCAAAGACTTGATTAATATTTACCAAGCTGGAGATTGTGATTTTTGTTTCATTCTTTTCAGTTCCCGAAATTATCTCCGGCTTAAAATAGATGCCAAAGCCGATATAGATAAGGACCGCCAGGATAATTAAAGAGATACTTATATAATGCAATAAATGTTGGGGTAAGGGATATTTTTTTTCACCCTTTTCTTTATTCAACAACCATTCATTGATAGTAATGCCAACCAAGAGCCAGAGCATACCCAATAAAAATCCGCCCAGGACATCGCTCAAATAGTGTACGCCTAAATACAGTCGGCTGAAACCAATCAAAATAATTAAGGTCAGACCTGCGAATAAAATATTAAGCCTGTTACTCCATGATTTATAATTACGCCAGAAATAATAAATTAAAAAGCCAAAAAGAGCAACGCTTATGCTCGCATGGTTGCTGGGAAAAGAATATGAGTTTTCAAGTAGCAAAGACATGTCGGGTCTGGGGTGATGGATGATAATTTTACTAAGAACGCTAAATACAACAGCGCCTGAAATAGTGATAATGAAAGATAAGATATATTCCTTTTTTTGGTAAAGCCAGAAAATTATCAAAATAATTGCTGATAAAACAAAAACATATTGCCATTCGCAGAGTAAAGTAATCCAAGAAAATAAATTAATTAGGGTGCCGTGTCTAAAAACTATAAATAATTCTTCAATGCGCAAATCAGCCTGGACTATCGGATCGGCGTGGATAATATCCCTGATGATGCCGAAGTATAAAGTAAAGATATAAATAATGACTATGCACAACAAGGTTAAAGTCAGGCCTGAGAATTTTTTTATCTCAAATCTTTGCCTTAAAAATCCAAAAATCTTCGGATATTTGTTAATTAATTTTCTGACATCGGGATTATTTAATACGCCCTCTTTAATAGAAATTACAATTGATTTGCAAAAAGCAAAGAAAGGCTTTCCCCTTTTTACTATCAAATAGCGAATTAAATCTATAACTATTAAAAAAGCCAAAAGTACTAAAACGAAAAGACTGACGCGAGTTGACCAAAAAACCACTGTCGTGGTTGTCTGGCCGATAAAGTAACCAATAGTCAAATAAAGCAAAGCCCACAAAAATGCGCTGGTTATGTTGTAAAAATAAAACTTTTTAACATCCATTTTAAATAAGCCGGCGATAAAAGAAATATTCGGTCTGATAATAGCCAAAAAGCGTCCTAAAAATATGCTTTTGGGGCCATGCTTTTTGAAAAATTTTTCGCCCATTTCTATATAGCTTGATTTAAAAATTCTGCTGGTTGGTTTAAATAATTTTTTGCCATGTTTGCCGAGGTAATAACTGACAATATCGCCTATTATTGCGCCAATAGCCGCATACCAGATTAAATCACCAAAATCAAAAAAATCTTGACCCGATAGAAAGCCAAAAAAGCCGATAATAATGGCGCCGGGAATAAATGTGCCCACAAAAGCAATGGATTCCAAAAAAGAAAAAAAGGCTAGTAGCCAATAGCCAAAAATACCCAAATCTCCGATTTTGGGTAACAGCGAATTTATTATATTTATTATTTCGTTAGTCATGCTGATATTATATCATTATATATTGTATTTGTGCTCAATTTGGTTAACTCCTCTTTGTTGTCGCAAGCCAATGCCTTGACTCGATGTTCATATCCGCATTTTTGGCATTGGTAATGAATTATTTTTTCTCCAGATTTTAATTCAACACTAATCGGTTCCATTAAACCTTTACAATTACAGAGTCGATCGCCGGGGTTAACATCAACATGTTTGGAAAATAAACAAACTGGACAATGGTCAGTATAGCCAGTGCCTTTAACTTCATGACCGCAATTGGTGCAACTAAAATTTTCAATTTTTCTTTGAAATTTTTTTGTTAGCATTTTTTTTATCTAAAACACAGAGCGCTTCAATATGCGGAGTTCTTGGAAAAAAATTATAGAGCTTTAAAAATTTAACCTCGTATTCACTGCTTAAGAGTTTAATATCGCGGGCTTGAGTTGATAAATTGCAGGATAAATAGATTAAGCGTCGAGGTTGGACATCAAGAATTTGGTCAATTACTTTATAATGCAACCCGAGGCGCGGCGGGTCTAAGATGATAATTTTATTTTTCGTAATTGCTTCAACCATTTTTTCAGCCGGTGCCAACTCAGCCTGGCAATTTTTAATCTTGTTCAAGAAAATGTTTTCGTTAGCGAAATCAACAGCTTCTTCATTATTATCAACCAAAATAGCGCTTTTGACCTTTTTGCATAATGGCAAACTTATGGCACCCACGCCACAATAAAAATCTACCACTTCCCTCTTTTTATCCAAAAATTGTTCAATATCATCTAAAACTTTTTCAAATATTGGCAGGTTGACTTGGAAAAAGCTTAAGGCGCCGTATTTTAATTTAATTTCTCTGATTGGCTCAAACAGATAATTTTGTCCAGCTGAATATAAAACTTGAGTAGGTACCGAAGCTGGACTTTGAGGAATTGAAAAGAATAATGTAAAGCCCAAAAATTTATCATCAAGTTCCGGATAGGTTTCAAAAGTTAAAACATCTTTGACAAATAAAGAAGCTATTGTTTCACCCGCCAGGTTGGAGCGGACAATTAGGGATTTTAAGCTTCCAATGTCTATTTGATTAGCGTTTAGCCAATCCAGAATTTTTTGCGTAGTATCATTAATGACCTCATCGGCTAAAAGACATTTATCTATGGCTTGTAATTTGTGCTTGCCCCTGATAAAAAAAGCCAAGCTTATTTTGCCCTGCTTATCCAAGGCAAAACTATATTCTATTTTATTGCGATAGCCGTATTGTCTGTCATCAGAAATAATTTCCAAATTCAAATCAGGCCCCAAACCGCCAAACTTTATATATGTTTCTTTGGCAATCTCTTTTTTCCAAAAAATTTCACCGGCTTCTGAAATAATTTGCCAGGGACTACAGGCTAAAAAATGATCTTCCCCGCTAGCGATACGAAGCGGCGATGGATTGATTATTTTTGTAGCCACAGCTTCTATAATATTTTTTCTTTTGGTAAAAAAATCAAACTCAACCTCCTCGTCGGGCAGAGCATTCCAAATAAAAGCGGTTTTATTTTCAAATTTGCCCAAACCTTGACCGCCAAATACTAATTTGTCTATTTTGATTTTCATTACTTTATTTTAGCCAAAATTCGCCTTTTAGTCAAAATACCTTTGACAAATAGACTCATCTGTGCTATACTGTTAACAATCGAGCAAATTAGGCAATATATTATAAAAATTATATTTTATACATACGTGCCGTTTTGTTTCGAACTTAATTAATAACGTACAAGCAAAATGGCTTACGGAAATGATGGTGGTTTTCAAAGGAAGATGTACCAAGGCAGCTGGAAATGTGCTGGCTGCGGCAAGGACATTACAGAACTTCCTTTTGAACCAGATCCAGCAAGGTTAGATCAATTACTTTGCAGGGATTGCCACCGAGCAAGACGACCTCAAAGAAGTCGCTTCTAAATAAATAAAACCACTCTGGCTTACGCCGGGGTGGTTTTATTTTATACGAAATATGCTATTTGAGTATAAACTGGGTTCTGACAGTCACCATTAATTCCTTATCAATAGTACTAGTGTCATAAGTTCCATAATCTGAAACATCCGTTGAATTAACTGGCATTAACTGAACTACTCCTACGCTGGCTGACCTTAAACTGCCAACTTGCTTACCGCTGGATTCAACTAATTTCGCTGCTCGATTCTGAGAATCTAAAACTGCTTCGCTTAATAATTGAATTCTTTCTTCAGATAAATTAGTCACATAATACTCAAGTGATTGGGTAGTAAAAATTACACCAGCATTGATTAATTCATCAATATTTTTTGCTAACAGAGTAACTTTTTGCACATCTTTTGATTGCAATTCCACAGTCTGCTGCAAAGCATATTCAATCGGTCCCTGGTTTTTATCCCAGGTAATCTGATTCATTAGCACCGGTGAGATATTTAAATCTTTTTCTTCAATTCCGTTTTTCTTAAAAAAAGCCACAACCGCCACATTATCATTTTTCATCTGCTCATAGCCGCCTTTAAGAGTATCCAGGGTTATATTGCGGGAAAAAGATGTGCGCCATTTCACTAAATCAGAAGTAACTTGTTTCTTGGCTGAACCAGTGACGGTTAAAGCGTTGTCAAAAGATTTGACGGTATAAAAAGCATATGAACCAAGTCCGGCGGCAATAATTAAACAAAAGCCAAGTATTAAGCCGACCCAGACAAAGATTCCATAGGATTGTTTTTGGTTATCCATATAAATAATTAAAATTATTATGTTAATATTATAACACAAATAGAATTTATAATAAATCAAGTTGACAACATTATGTCAAAGAGTTAATCTAAATTGTTCTTTGAAAATAGGGCGTTATTTAATATGACCACTCACTCAAAACTGGCCAAATGGCCAAAGGAGAAACAAAATGAAAACATTGAAAAAAGGAGTGTTTTTTTACCTTGCTTTCTGTCTGCTTGGCACCTTGAGCGTTTCTTGCGATGGAGATAAGCCTGAAAAAACATATGATTGTGATGGATATGGAATGTGCGTTCAAAGGACATCGGGATATGCTTGTCCAGAAAGTCGGTGCGGGTATAATTCATCTAACAACACTGCGATTGCAGCTTCAGCTACCAGCGTTTTTGACTGTTTAGATGAATCCTTGGTAGCGCCCTCAACCATGACAATAGTTTTTAGCTATCAAGCAAGCGCTAACTCTGGTTGCTATACTCGGCCGAATTTCGCAGTCACTAATGGAATTGATACCCAGAGTTTTTCTTTTGATTGCCATGCTTCTGGGAAAAGCTCCATCTCTATTGATATTTCGGCAGCGCAAACAATAGATGACATAAATTTTAGTTTGTTTTCTGGCGATTGGGCAGCTTGGGTTGGCATTGAGTCCATTACTTTTACGCCTTAATCAAACAGCAACAATAAATTCAAAGAGGGTTCAAAATTGAACCCTCTTTTTTATTTTTAAATTGTTTAATATGAATTAGGGATTATTGGCTATTTCGTGAATCAGCCAGTCATCGCCGCTTTTTTGCACTGATATCCAGCGCGTATTAGCTCCCTGTGCCCAGCCATAACCTTCTCCCTCTGATGTAACACTGACATTTAGTTTCACGACATAGACTTGTCTTTCATTTGTCCATTCTTCCTGAAAAACCGGCTCAATGCTTTTAACTTCCAATGATTTAATAGTATTAAAATTTACTCCCCAGCCCTGCTTGGTATTATCATTGGCATCCAGCATTTTTATGGCACCTTGAATATCTTTTTTACTCAATGTAGCTAAGAATTTTTCAACCACCACCTTTTGACTTAAAGATGTATCAACTTTGGGCGGTGATAAATCAATAGGATTTTTGGCAATTTTAATTTTTAACCGGCCATTGATTTTATCAGCCATGGCAGCGGCAAAATCAATTAATTGATCGTCAGTAATCGCTTTATGGGAATAATTTGCCCAGACAAAACGATTGGGATTGATTATCAAATCAACTGACCAGATGCTTTTATCCGTACGATAACTAACAATATTTTCCATATTAATTTTTGAACTTGTATCCAGGGTCATGCCCAAATACTTGCGTGCTTCTTTCTGCCTCTCAACATTCAAATTATCTAAAACAATAGTAATACTGGGTCCGCCTGGGCCGACATAATTATACTTAGCGTCTTTGTAAAAGTCTTCTTTATAATCAGTAAAATAATCGCAAGAATAAACTCCGCTTATTTTTGACGGTTCCATTCTGACGATTGTTTTACCTATAACCGAATAAACAAAATCAGGGGTAAATTCTTTACAAATATCGCTATCCACATCGCCTTTGGGCGCTCCTGTTCCTGTTGAATTATTGCCTAAATTACTGCCCTTAGCACAGCCGCTAAGCAGTAAAATGCTGACAGCCAGCAATAAAAATGTTTTTTTAATCATAATTTTTATAATTCAATTAATAAAATGCTAATTATGGCCAGGGCGATCCCCAGTTTATTTATGGTACTGACTTGTTCATTAAATAAGAAAATACCCAACACTGCGGTTAAAACTAAATTTAAGAGCGTGAAAATAACCACGCCTTTTGACAAAAGCTGATACTTTAATGAATAGGCCCAAAAAAGAGTGCCCAGAAAATATACAACCAAACCAAAAACTAGGACAATATTTTTATTATCTATAGACCACTTTTTAAATGTAACATCACCCACAACTTCCAAAATAACACCT
>CAIXNZ010000018.1 GCA_903920975.1 Candidatus Falkowiibacteriota bacterium
AAATAAACCACAAAGATCACTACGACCGCCACAACAACTGTTAAAACAATTAAAAGTGTTTTGTTTTTCATAATACATATTTTTTAATACTTATTTATAATTGAATTATATTATTTTTACTGAAATAAATCAACTCAAAATTTATTATATAATACTTGACTTTTATTATTTATTATGCTAAGCTGACTTATAAATTTGCCCATTGAAAATATAAAAAGGAGATAAAAAATGAAAGATTATTACCAAATTTTAGGTGTTTCTAAAAATGCATCAGCTGAAGAGATAAAAAAAGCCTATCGCAAATTGGCTCTTAACTATCATCCTGACCGAAATTCTTCTCCGCAAGCTCAAGAACAAATGTCTTTGATCAATGAGGCCTATGCCGTACTTTCAAACCCTGAAGTTAAATCAAGGTATGACAGCGGCAAAGAAGTGGCAGTCACGGACAAACCCAAAGAATTTCTAAAACAGCATTGGCAAAACATTTTTGACCAAGGAACCTTAAAAAAGGAGGGTGCATGAGAATTAAATTGTCAGATAAGTTTAAGGAACTTTTTCAGATTTGCATTGAGACAATCGACAGCTATACTGATCCGCACAATCCAAAAGTAGTTCTGGCCAGATGCTTGGAATTTATCCCTGCCTTAGAGAGCCAACCACATTTGATTTTTGAAATGCCCTGCTACTTGGCCCTAGCTCTTTTTCGTGGCGTTAAATTCAATGACCCGAAAATGTGCATTGTTCATATCAATAATCAAAAATTTGTGGGTTGGGAAAACGTTCAGGTCAGAAAAGCCTGTGCCACTCTCTTAAAAGATGTGAGGGGAAAAGACGAAATCTTGGCGCAAATGATTGTGACCGTGGCTTTTTGTCTCAGCTATCCCGACCAAGTCCAGGTCAAAGGTGCAAAAATTTTACGATTAACTGAAGTAACAGACCCAGAAAAAGGAGGACAAAATGATGAATGGACCGAACTCTGACAAAGAATTTACTGCCATTGTTAAAATGGAAACTCCGGAGCAGGCCAAGGCCATAAGTGAAATTGCCCGTGTCTCGGGCAAAAGAGCTGAAGTGGCTTTACTGGCCATTGCCTCGGCAACCGATGACAGCGCGGCAATTGCCGTTTTGCAAAGGTTAAATCCCTTTGAAATCGGCTTGATCATCAAGGGGCATGATGTCAGCTTGGGTTCAGCAACCGCTTGGTTGGCTGAGCCGGAAAAGCTGGCGGAAATGCTCGCTGTTGATTCCCAAAACTGGGAACAGATGTTTGAAGAAGAAAATATGATGGAAATCCAGGCTGATGCTTTACAGCTTTTGGCCACGATTATTATCAGCACACCTGACGAAAAACGGCGCATTGAGGTTTTACAAGCCCTGGGAAAAAACGAAAATTCGTTTTTCTATCTGTGCCTGCCCTTTATAGGACATGGCGAGATAGTTCTTGTGAGTCACGAAAATCTTGATCGCCTATCAAATGAAGCCGTCATTTTTGGCGGTGAAATTCCCGCTGATCGTCTTTACAAGGAATTACTGTCTGAACTTTTCCAAGTCATCGAGCACCTTGACCAGACCTTGGCACGAGAAATGGCAAAATTTGTCAATTCGGAAAATGAAGAAAACGAAAGTGACTGGCAAAAGCTTAAGAAACATATTGTAAGACTGCAAGAACAGGCCGAGGCAAAGCAACAAGTGAATCCCTCTGGAGAAAAGGAAGAATATGAGAGCATGTTCGAAGCAGCGGATAAACCTAAAAAATAAGGAGGTGAAACATGGCGGGTGTCGCTATAACTAAAAAGGACACTCGCCTACTCCTTTTTCAGGCCCTCGAGCACGTTCTGTTTGAGGGCTTTTCTATGGAAAAAATGAAAAAGGATGCGGCGGGTATGTCCTACCAATACGCGAGAATGTTTTATAATGTTGTTTTCGAAGATTATCTTGTCCTGGCATCAAATTGCGTCTTGGGCATTATCAATCTGGGCTTAGCTATTCTTTCAAACAATGAGGTGGAAGCAGCGGCGAATATTATCAAGCAAAAAAACTTCATGACCCTATTCAAAGCTGGCTGGGCTAAAATTGATGACTTGGCAAAACAAATGGCCGAGAATAAATTACGAGACAAGGATTCATCTACACTAGACAGTGCTTTGCATGAAGCGCAAAAAGAATTAGGCATATTAGTCAGCGCAGATATGCAAAACTCATGGCAAGCTTTGGAAAAATTAAACAATATAAGCCAAGGGGTCCAGGAAAAATTTAATGAATTCCTGCTGAAAGATTTTCTCGTAAATGAATATTCTCCCAAGCATTTGAACGGACAGATTCTCCAAGGAATAGGAGCGCAATCAATCAATAAAAAGACAGATGGATACACTAGGAATGTGGATGCCATTGATACGCTTTTTGCCTCTCTGCTGATTGCCCCTAAACCGTTTTTACCGCTTAAATCCGAACATATAATCAAGCTGTGTCAGAAAATAAGGAATAAAGCCGCAATTAAAAAGCTTAAGCTTGACTTAGTGGCCCTGCCCGTACCTCCTGCTTTAGCCAAAGCTCATCAAAAAATCGTCAATGAATTTATGACTAACTTTGTAAGGGAGTGCAACTGCAAGGAAAGCGAGGCCGGTCTGCTGGAGTATCTATTCTTTAATCTCGTGATAATGCCTGACCTCGATGGATTTTCCAGGCTAAGATACAAGATCACAAAAAGTTTGAGCGCTAATATTGAACCGAAATTTTTACTGAGCGGCATCAGAGAAAGTACTGACATGTCCGACAAAATGGCCATGCTTGATTCGGTGCTTAAACGTCATAATGAGCTTGATGCCGGAGATCTGCTGGAGTTTATCCATTTGCTACTGGAGGCCGGGATGAAATGGCAGGGCAAAATTAAATGGTATATCCTACCTAAAGATGAATTGCGTGACCTGTGCGTTTCTTCTGAAGGCCAAAAAATTATCAAGGATATTTTTGACCAAAAGATGGAGAAAAAACTGCTTACCTATTGGCAAAATCTGCCAGATGAGAATCTTTTTGAACTAATGCGTCAAAGCAAAAAATTCCGAGATTACATCTTTAAGCGCCATAAAGAGGCAAAAGAAATCTATCGGGATTCATGCCGTAAATAAAACACAAAGAGTATGCAAACATGCATACTCTTTTTTTATCTGCTGGGGAGGTAGGGATCGAACCTACGGATGCCTGCTTCAGAGGCAGGTGCCTTACCACTTGGCTACTCCCCAAAATCACTCAATTATTTTACCGCCTAAGGTACTGACCAATAAATCAATCATGTCTTTTTGTTCGGAATTTTGGGCGGGAATTTCTTCAACAAATTCCACCTCATCATTAACAGTTTCTTTCTTTATAAATTCGCTTTCTTCGCCCTTAGACAATGACGAGGTTTCAATAATAATCTCTTCGCCAAAAAATTCTGATATTACTTTTTCTATTACCTGCTTAACCTTGAGCTGATTAACTCTTTGCTGATGAAAAGAATACTTAAAGCCAATTTTCAAAATATTGCCATTTAATTCCAGGGGTTCTGCCACTTTTAAAATAAAAACTAATGAAGCATTGTAATTTTGCAGACTAACTAAAAAATTATGCCACTTGGAACGTATTTCATCAAGAGTAATATTTAATTTTTTCGTACTAGCTGGGTTTTTTTGAATTTCTGGATTTTTTAAAGTGGAGTTATTTACTCCACCTGTCATTTTGTTTTGTACATTTTCAGACTTAACCTTTGGCACTGGCCAATCATTATGCGGCCCCTCTCCCCCGTCTTTCCCTTTTTCCCCTTCTTTATTGCAATACTCAATTATGGCCACCTCTAATGGCAACTGAGAAATAACTGCTGTTTTTATTTCTAATTTTTTTACGGAGAATAAATTAATTAAAAAAAGCAAATCATTAACTTCCAATTTGCCAGATAAATCAATAATCTGTTTTTCTGTTTCTTTATCCAAGTTAAAGG
>CAIXNZ010000019.1 GCA_903920975.1 Candidatus Falkowiibacteriota bacterium
ATATAATTTATTTAAATTAAATTATAGGCATACAAACAAAACAATCGGTTTTTTGCAAAAGATTCTTGCAAAGAATCCTTTTTTTTGTTATTATTTAAAACACGCCAAAAAATCAAATTATGGTTGCTAGCGAAAACACTAATAAAGCGAGTAAAAATTTTATCGAAACAAGAGGTGTTGTGACGGAACTTTTACCTGCCGGCAGCTTTAAAATCAAACTAGAAAATGGGCAAGAAATCCTGGGATTTCTTTCAGGTAAAATGAGAATGAATAAAATCAGAATTTTACCAGGTGATGAAGTGAGGGTTGAAATGACGCCTTATGATCTTTCTAAGGGACGCATCACTTATCGTTTCTAATTACTAATAAATTACTAGACTAAAAGTCTTTTTATTTTCTATGAAAGTTAGAGCATCAGTAAAACCAAGATGCCGAGATTGCAAAGTTATCCGACGCAAAAAACGCGTCTGGGTAATCTGCAAAAACCCTAAGCACAAACAACGCCAGGGCTAAGTTTTTTTATATTAAAATTCCTAGTCCTAATTACTAACCTATGTCAATCCGTATCGCCGGTGTTACAATTCCACAAGAAAAAAGAATAGAGGTTGCTTTAACCTATATTTATGGCATTGGCGCACCTTCTGCTTCTAAAATTCTAAAGAATTTAAAAATAAATCCAGATATTAGGACTAAAAACTTGACTGCCGCTGATGAAGCTAAGCTACGCGATTATTTAAAAGATAATTATAAAGTAGAGGGTGATTTGAAAAGAGAAGTACTGGGTAATATTAAAAGATTAAAGGAAATCAGATGTTATCGGGGGATCAGACATGAAAAACATTTGCCAACGCGCGGCCAACGAACTAAGACTAATTCACGCACAGTGCGCGGTAATAAGAGAGTTACCCTTGGCAGTGGCAGAAAACCATCCGCTGAAAAGACTTAATATTTAATCATATATGGTAGACAAAACTAAAAAAGAATCCGCCTCTGCTCCAGTTAAGGAAGAGAAGGGCAAGGACGAGGTCAAAGAAATAAAGGTTGAAAAACAACCTGAAATTAAAATTGATAAAATGGTAGAAAATGAAGAAACTCCTAAAGACGCAGCTACTGAAAAATCCACAAAGATTATAAAGAAAAAGAAAAATATCAGGCAAATCACTCATGGTCGCGCCTATGTTCAAGCTACCTACAATAATACAATAATCACCCTAACTGATCTAAATGGTAATGTTTTATCATGGTCCAGCGCCGGTCAAAATGGCTTCAAAGGTCCGAAAAAAGCTACGCCTTATGCTGCTTCAATCATTGTCAAAGATGCTGTTGAAAAAGCTAGTGTCTATGGTTTAAAAAATGTTAATGCTTTTGTTAAGGGCGTTGGTTCTGGCCGTGAAGCGGCTGTTCGAGCTTTAAATACTTTTGGTTTAAATGTTATATCAATAAAAGATATTACGCCCATTCCGCATAATGGCTGCCGTGCCAGAAAACCAAGAAGAATCTAATCAAATTTATATTTTATACAATGGCAAGAAATATAGCTCCAAAATGTAAACAATGCAGAAGAGAAGGCGTCAAGCTTTTCTTGAAAGGTGATCGTTGCCTAACTCCAAAATGCGCTATGGTCAAAAGAAATTTTCCACCTGGCGCACATGGCGGCAAGGGTTATCCTCGCTCTACGGCTTACGGCTTGGAATTGCGCGAAAAACAAAAAGCCAAGAAAATCTATCGTCTACTGGAAACACAATTTGCCAATTACTTTACCAAAGCTTCAAAATCAAAAGGCAATACTGAAGAAGTTCTATTCCAACTTTTAGAAATGAGACTGGATAATGTAGTCTATCGCGCCGGTTTTGCCAAATCACGCGATTTAGCGAGACAGCTTATTGGACATAAACACTTTTTAGTTAATGATAAGAGAGTCAATATTCCATCTTTCTCGGCTAAAGTAGGGCAAATTATTAGCTTAAGAGCCAAGAGCCAAAATCTTAAAGTCTTTAGTGATCTTAAAGAACAAATAAAAAAGACCGAGCCTTCAAGCTGGTTATCAATAACTCCTGATAAATTGGAAATAAAAATTGTTGATAAACCGAAACTGGCTGGTTTAAAAGAATTTAATCCGAAATTAATAGTAGAATTTTATTCAAAATAAAAATAAATTCTTAAAATTAACTTAATTATTATGGAAAATCTCTTCTTGCCAAATAAAATTGAACTAGAAAAAGGTGCTGGCGATAATGAGGGCATATTAATCATTGAGCCCTTATTTCATGGCTATGGCACAACAATAGGTAATGCTTTAAGAAGAGTACTTTTATCTTCTTTACCCGGCGCGGCTGTAACTTCATTCAAAATCAAGGGGGCTACTCATGAATTTTCAGCAGTCAAGGGAATTTACGAAGATATCTTACAGATTGTTTTAAATTTGAAACAATTGCGCTTAAAAATGTTTATTGACGAGCCAGTGGTTTTGAAATTAGTTAAAAAGGGTGAGGGTGATGTCACGGCTGCTGATATTGAAAAAAATTCTAGCGTTCAGATTTTTAATCCTGATTTAAAAATTGCCACGATTACCGATAAAACTGAACTAAATATGGAAATCACCGTGGAAAAGGGTTTAGGATTTGAGCCAACTGAAAATCGCGATAAAACCAAATTACCAGTTGGCGCGATTGCTATTGATGCAATTTTTACGCCAATCAAAGACATTGGCTTTAAGATTGAAGATACTCGCGTTGGACAAATTACTAACTACGACAAATTGACACTAAATATTAAAACTGATGGCACGATTACTCCATCTGCTGCCCTTAATTTTGCAGCCAAACTTTTGATTGACCATTTCAGCTTGATAACCAATGAACAAAATATTCCTATAGAAATAACTGGTGAAGCCAAGAGCGAAGCTAAAAAAGCCAAAAAGATTAAATCTACCAAGAAAAGTAAAAAGTAACTATGAGACACGCCAATAAAAAGAAAATTCTAGATAGAAAAAAAGCTCCCAGAAAAGCTTTGCTACGCGGTTTGGCAACCAGCTTGGTTTTATATGAAAAAATTAAAACAACTCAAGCCAAAGCCAAAGTTCTACGGCCATTTATTGAAAAACTTATTACTAAGGGCAAAAGCAATAATTTACAAGCTAGAAGAGCCTTGAAAAGGGTTTTATATCAAGACAATGCCGTCAAAAAAGTGCTGGAAGTTATTAGTCCTCGCTATAAAGAACGCCAGGGCGGTTATACGCGCATTATTAAACTAGGTGCCAGAACTGGCGATGCTGCCAAAATGGCAATCATTGAATTTGTTTAAATCTATGAAATCAACTAATTTAAACGTAAAAACTGTGAAAAAAATCCACACTCTTGATGCCAAGGGTCAGTCTGTAGGACGCCTAGCTACTCAAATAGCTAAAATACTTATTGGCAAACACAAAGTTGGATATACCCCACATATTGATGACGGTGATTCCGTGATTATTATCAATGCTGATAAATTATTATTTTTAGGTAATAAATTGACTCAAAAAGTATATCGACACCATAGCGGTTATCCGGGCGGTTTAAAGGAAATAAAAATGCAAAAAGTATATAGTGTTAATCCCGGCAAAGTTATCCTGCATACAGTTAACAATATGTTGCCCAAAAACAAACTTCGAAAAGAAATGCTAAAAAGATTGACTATTAAATAATATGGATAAAATTCAAACTAAATCTAAAGAACTTGTTAAAGATACAGCCAGATATTTTTTTGCTCTTGGCCGAAGAAAAACTTCTATTGCCAGAGTAAAATTATTTATTAAAGGCAAGGGCGAAATTTCAATTAATGGCAAAAAATCCCAAGAATATTTGCCTGACTATGTTTTGCAAGAAACTATCAATGCACCATTAAAGCTGGTTAATTTGTCAAAAGCAGATGCGATTATCAGTGTCAATGGCGGCGGTAAAACAGGACAAGCTGAAGCTATCAGACTGGCCATAGCCAGAGCCTTAATAAAATTTGACAAAGAATTGCGCAAGACTCTGAAAGTCGCTGGATATTTACACCGCGATCCCAGAATTAAGGAAAGAAAGAAACCAGGCTTGAAGCGTGCTAGAAGAGCTCCACAGTGGCAAAAGAGGTAACATCGTAGCACCACAACGGGCAACGCCTCTTAAAACTAATATAAACGCTAAGTCCAAAAAACATCCTATGACGGGATGTTTTTTTATTATGTCGAAACGGCAATTAAGACCCAGCCTCTTTTACGACGCTGGCTCAAAAGGACATTAAAATGGATCCAATCGATCACGACGAAGAAATCGAAAAGTCGCACCATCCTGAGAACTTCGAACCTGAAGGAATCATCGCCTGCCCTTATTGCAAGAGTAGAAGCATTTCGGAAAATCCCGAGACGGGCGAGTCATGGTGCAATGATTGCGGAGAGCAAGTTTAATTACTAACTGGCGCCACCAACAAGTCGCGCCTCTGGAGAAAATATGGAAGACGAAATTAAAGTTAAAAAACCCAGGAAAGAAAAAACAAAAGCGATTCAAGTAATAAAACCCAAAAAAGAAATGGCGTTATCGGCGGAATCACTTTTATCACAGGCCATCGACAAAGGCGTGTCGGTGGAGACAATGGAAAAATTGTTGGCCATGAGAAGAGAACTAAGGGCCGAATTTGCCAAACAAGAATTTGATAAGGCGATGTCCGACTTTCAAGCGGAATGTCCCGTAATCGCCAAAAAGCAAAAAGTCGATTTCACCAGTAAGAGAACCGGAAGCAGGACTAATTATAATTATGCGACGCTGGACGAAATTGTCAGGCAAGTAAAAGACATCATCGCTAAGCACGGATTGTCCTACACGATAGGAACCAAGAATAACGAGAAAAGCATAATCTCGACGGTGATCGTCAGGCACCTTGCTGGTCATAGCGAAAACACGGAGTTTGAAGTCCCGATAGACAAAGAATCTTACATGAGCGCGCAACAGCAATACGGGGCCGCCTCAACCTTTAGTAAGAGATACGCTTTTTGCAACGCATTCGGCATATTGACCGGAGATGAAGACAAAGACGCAACGCCTGAACTTATGGACAAGATTACTGAAGATGATGAAAGGGAAATCATAAGTGCGATTGACAATCAGCCATCAGGAACTCCGGCAAAACCGATACCTTATAAGCTCAAATCCTCGGGCAAAAAGATTTCAAACGCTGATCCCAAAAAGCACTGTCCAATTTGCGGACAATGGCATCAGGGTAGATATCCAAAATGTATTGACTGCTGGAGAAAAGAACAAAACGGTGAAAAGGTCGTGCAGACAAAGACGATAGTCAATCCCGACGCCGAACCCTTTAAATCTTAATCTCAAAAACATGGAAAAAAATGACTTAACAATCATCAAGCAGGAAGTTGAAACCTTGCTTTATGAAAATCAGGCGGTTGAAATCAAGACCAGTGAAGATTATTCAAAAGGCGGCGATATCAGAAAAATCGTCAAGATGAAAATCAAAAAAATTGAGGATAAACGCAAAGAATATACCCAGCCGCTTGATGAATCCAAGAGAAGAATAATGGCCGACTTTCAAGCGTTGACCGCTCCCTTAGAAGATTTTGTGGGGCGATTAGAAAGCAATATGCTCACTTGGCACAGGGAAGAACAAAAAAGATTGGACGCCGAACAGAAAAAAATTGAAGCCAAGGCGATGAAAGAAGCGAAAAAAGAAGGTATTAGCGAAGTAAGAGTTCCGATAGTCAATAATATACAAACCCAGCGCGGAGAAGTGGCCACGACCACCGTCAGGAAAATCTGGTCCTGGAAATTAGCTGACATTAACAAGGTGCCGAGAGAATTTCTCGCCGTAGACGCGGCCAAAATCGGCAACGCCGTTCGTCATGGCGGTATCAGGCAGATTGACGGTATTGAAATCTACCAAGAGGAGAGCCTGTCAGGCAGATAAATTTATGACTAAATGTCCATACTCACTTGGTTGGAAAGAATGCGCCGAAGCCAAAAAAAAAGAGCGAAAAATGCTGGAGCAGATAATCCACCTGGCCAAAAGAATGATAACGAGTAGGAAGAAAGAAATTGAGGAAGCCAAAAAGATATTCGGCCCGATAGCATTCTGCTTTGCCGCTTACATTATGCTTTATTCTTTATGCGGCTTTGCGGCAATGATGAGATAGCTATTTAAAAATCCTAAATAGAATCAGTCCCGAGGTTCTGTAACTCTGACCTCGGAGGCTGATTCCCGTCGCGAGTTTCCCCTTGGCCGTGAACTTTAGGTTCAGGCATTACACTCTCGCGATGGAAATCAGCGATACGGGGTAGAGAAGTTGGCATCTCGCGGCGCTCATAACGCCGAGATCACGGGTTCAAATCCCGTCCCCGTTAATAGAATAACTCTTATTCGTTTCACCTATGCAAAACGAAACAAATGAAAAGTTAATTTTTACGCCCGAGTTTATACCTTGGCGCGGAAAAATCAAGAAGGAATTTGATTTAAACGATATCGAAACATTGCTTTATGGTTTTGTCAGGTTTTATCTTGAGAGCGCCAGCCCGGACAATAATAAATTTTATTTCACCAACAAGCAATTATCCGAGATGCTTAATACGTCCGAACCTACAATTACAAGATCGGTGAAAAATTTAGCAAAGAAGAAAATTATTAATACTTGTTATTTGCAGGGAGCGGGCGGAGGCAGAATAAGATGCCTATCTTTGAAATTTCAGCAGAAACTACTACAAATTCCGACTAATCAAATTGACGAGTTGGACTCATCAGAAAGACGAGTAAATAAGAATAGGATAAATAATAATAACGTTACTATAGCGGCTGGCGCCGCCGAGAGTAAAAAAAAGAAAATTCCAAAACGAATGTTAATGGCAAGCGATGGCAAGTGGTATCCAGAAAAAAAACTTGATACCGATTTACAATTAGTTGTTAATTACTTTTTCAAATTAAAAGATTGGGATTATAAAGACAAAAAACTGCAGGCGACTTATAGGAGATATTTAAGGCCGGCAAAAGAATTATTAAAAATATTCGATGATGCTGAATCCACCATAAGGGCAATTGACACGGTTTTTTCTTGGGCTAAAAAAAACAATCTTGAGTGGGGCTTAGATACTGTGATTAAAAAATTGCCAGAGATTGACAAACTTGGCCAGAAAAAAGCTGGCGTGGTCGTGTGCCGCAACGGAGACGAGGCGATTTGCATCAACGGCCGCTGGGTAATGGCCAAAGACCATAGCGTCGTAATGGATTTAAAATACTTTCCCGAATTAGCAAAATTATAATTTTATGGGCAGAAAAAAATCACAGGGAATAAAATTAACCGGAAAATATTTTATAGACCGCGAAATGGCGATGCAGAACGCGGAGGATAGCTATATATTCACTTTGGGAAAAGGATTTTTCGTGGTTGGAGGCAAAATCGCCAGAGAAAATTTAATTGGCATGGAAAAATATGACCGAGCTTAGATTACAAGTTTTAAAAATTATTCAGGACCGCGATAAATATAATCCCGTGCGCGGAGTCGATATTGTTAGAATTTTGAATCTAAGGGAAGACAAAAATAAGTTTGGAGCGAAATTGAGGCAGATTATAAACGGCTTGCGGAGAGAAGGTTTTGCAATATGCGCTAAGGGAAGCGGTTATTACTACCCGAAAACAGGCGCTGAATTGAAAGCCTACATAGACAGCTTTACGTCTCGCATTGAATCTCAAACCGAAGCCCGAGATTGCTTGTTAAAAACTTACGATAGATTACACCAAGAGTGGATTTTAAAACAGCAAAACAAAATGCTTGACGAGATGAAAATAAGGAGCCAGCAAAAAAGCTTGTTGCCCACTCCCTTACCCGCCTAAAATAAATTTATGGAATTATTAACGCCAAGACAAGCGGCGATAAAACTGATTGAGCATTACGTGTTAAGGGGCGACAACTTGCATTCTCTAAGAAGCGGACAGCTGTTTTGCTCTTGTGAGGAATTCAGGGCAGGAATAAGCGGGTTTTTAAGCGGGAAAAAATATGGTTCGGATAAAATTGTTGTCAGCAGAATTAACGGCAAGGAATGCGAGGAAGTATTTGATTTAGCGGACATATTTAATTTAATCAAAAACGAAGGAGGCGAACAGAAACAATTATTTTAAATTTATGGAAAAAACGAGAGAGAAAATAATAAAAGAAGAATACACGGTTTGCGATTATTGCGGGAAAGAAATCGATAAAAAAGATTGCGTTACGGAAGTTGCCGACGGAAAGTCATTTGATTTTCACCTGGAATGTTTTGATAAAATTATTTTAAAAAATGTTAAAATTTATTAATTAATAATAAAAAATTTATGGAAAAATTTAAATTCCAAAATGGCCAAGTAGTCAGGGATAAAATCTCTGAATTTGAAGGGACGATAATCGGCAGAGCTGATTATCTGACGGGTTGTATTCAATATTGTCTTTGCTCAAAAGGGAAAAGGAATGTAAAAAACGAAAATATTTGGATGGATGAAGCACGATTGATTTTGACGAATAAAAAAACAAAGAATTAAAGGGCGTGGGTGGTCCCGTTTCTTTCGCACCTAAAATTTAATTAATTTAATTTTATGAACCAAAATGATTTAACGAGGTCTATTGCCAATAGAGTCGGCCTGCCCCAAATTCTTGTCAATAAAGTCGTGGATTCAATGCTGGAAGAAATAATTTTTCAATTAAAATCGGGGGAGGCAATCAATCTGACTGGCTTTGGCAGATTCACCGCGAGAGTCAGGCACGCGCGCAGGGGCTTTAATCCGAAGACAAGGCAGAATATTGATATCCCTGAGGTTATTATTCCGAAATTTAAATCAGGGTCTTGGTTAAAAAAAGAATTAAAAAACAAAAATGACCGAGCAACTGAAACTACAATTTAGGGAAAAAGAACATCAATGAATTTTCGACTTAATCGATAAATATCAAAATTATGGCGGGGGAGAGAATCACACCAAAATTCCGAGCCGAAGTCGTTGACGGCAAATTGAAATTCTACAACGAAATCAGATTTTTTGAATATCTGAAAAAGTTGAACGGCTTTTATTACGTGGGCTTGGAAAAAATTAAGAAGACGAGGACGGATAAGCAAAACAGATTTTATTGGGCCTATTTGCGGATACTCTCGGAAGAGACGGGCAACGAAGAAGAAACGATGCACGAATATTTTAAAAGGGTATTTTTGCCGCCGAGATTTGAAAAAATAAAATTCGGCAAAAAAAGCGGCGAGATAAAACTACCGGCAACCACGACCACGCTTTCAAAACTGGAGTTCGGAGAATACTTAACCAAAATTGAAGCGATGACCGGAATTTCCGCCCCAAATCCCGAAGAATATTTTTATCAATAATTAACTAATTTTATGGCAGATTTAATTGACGATTTAATTCAAACCACAATTAAGATTGAAGGCCGTTATGTTATAGCTAAACCCTTGCCAAATTTGGTTATTAATAGAATAAAAGATGTTTGGGGAATTTTGACCGGCAAATATTTAGCGGTCAGATTTTACAAACAATAATTTTATGCGGGGGAAAATCGCAATTACAATTTTAATAGTAATTTCAACAATCTGCTGGGTAATCGGAGCGGTCAGCGCGAAATCTGACGGCAAGTCGGAAGCACAAATTAATTTGGCTGTAAGTTCTGACGCTCCCTTATCTGGCCAAGAATTGCCGATAGAGAATTTTAAAACAATTAACGCAATAGTTTATGCTTACAACGCGGAAAAATCACAAACTGACGATAGCCCTTGCATTACTGCTAATGGCTTTAATCTTTGCGGTGATATACGCCATAGCACTGTTGCCAACAATTGCTTACCTTTCAATACTCATGTCATTATTGTCGATACTGTATTCGTGGTTCGTGATAGAATGAATTCTCGCTACGGCTGTAATGTCTTCGATATTTTCATGAAAAGCCACGAAGACGCGATAAGGTGGGGCAAGAAAAAATTAGAGGTTAAAATCTATGAATAAAATACATTCAAAAGAATGGTTTTTAAACAGAATCGGTAAGAGGGTTTTTAGGGACGCTACAAGTTGCAAATGCCAACACTGCAAGGACATTGTTGAGAATGGTTTAGTCATCGGGAGCGATTTGCATGCCATTTATTTGTTTGATTGCCAAAATGAAATGGAAGTTTTTTATAGAGATAAAAAATAA
>CAIXNZ010000020.1 GCA_903920975.1 Candidatus Falkowiibacteriota bacterium
TAATGTTAAATAATAATTCAAAAATAGATAATTTTTATATTATCTTCAAATTCAAAAATTTAGGGATTTCTGTCATTAAATTTGCTTATTTTCCCCTTCAATTATATGTGCTAATTATATCACAATTACTCAATATTTACGCCTAAATTATATAAAATCTTATGTGGAAAACTTATTTGCTAATTTTAGCAAAAAAATCCAGTGATTACCTGGATTTTAATATTCTTTTAATTATTTTATTTATGACTATCTGCCACAAACTAATAAATTGTCTGTGTTTTTATCCAATTAACATTGCCGCTTTTGCCAAATTATTATTGGCACTTTAGCGATTAGTAACATGGTTTTTAAGCAAATGGGCAGTTAAATTTAAAAAAAGACCAGAATTTTGGTCTTTTTCTTTTTTGTTTAATACCATATTAACTGGCACGTATCAAAAGTTTGAGCAGAATTTAGGGGAACTAGCGAATCATCAGGCCAAAGCAGAGCATCTGAGAATAAATTATTATCATAAAATATTTTTACCTTGACTTGGTGGTGCCACAAAGCATCATGCTTGGTTATTGCTATGGATAAATTTTTACAATATTGCCAGTCTAGTTTGAAGACAGCATCATTATAATCCCAATCCCTGCCATTGTCTTCAAAATATACGATTTGCTGAAATTCGCTTAATTTTTTAACTTTTACAAATTGAGAGTTGTCAAAATCAATTATTTTTAGCTTTGGATTAGCGACATAAATTGGATTAACAATATATGGTTTTAAAACAAGCTTTGAACAGTCCAATTTCTCGCAGTTTTCTCCAATTTTATTTAACTTTTCCTGGTTTGTTCTTGATTGGCCTGATGCTGGCGGTGGAGATGTTGGAAGCGGTGTCGGGGGAGGAATTACTGGCGGCAAAAATACTGGCGGTTCGGGTGTTGCTGGTGCTGGAGGCTCTGGCAAAACCGGCGGTAAGGATACACAGCCAGCTGCATTAACATTGATTGAAGCGAAAATTAGTGGCGATAAATCATTAGTAATACTTTTCAATAAAACATAAACGGTTTTTGAGCCATCGCCATCGGCCAAAGTCCAGGATAAATTAAGCGGACTGGTAAATGTCTGCCAATTGTCATCAAAGAAATTTGCGTCATTACTTATTACATATTTATCAGCATCAGTGGCTTGAATAATTAAATCAACATTATTTGAAGTTGTGCAGGTTAATCCGTTATCTATGGTCAGAGAATAATTTGACGGGAAAACTGATGCAGATCCGCCGCCGCCTGTTATTGGCCGCCAAGTGGTATTAACTTTGTAATTAACTGCACCGCAAGAACCTGTTGCGGCACAGTTAAAAACAATCCAACCGATATTTTCACCCCAGGCATAACCCAAAAAATCTCCGGATGCATTAATGGTTACTCCGCCAAAAGGCGGATTAAAATTTATCCAACCGCTGTTTTCTGACCAAGCATAACCCGAGAGATGCCCACTGCCATTATTAGCCACTTTATAATTAACTGCGCCACAAGAAGCAGTATTTATACAATTCATGGAAACCCAGCCGATATTTTCACCCCAGGCATAGCCAGTCAAGGCCGAATCTGCGACATTTACGCCGCCAAAACCGGGGCGAAAATCTATCCAGCCGGCATTCTCGCTCCAGGCGTAATTATTAGCTGGATCAATATTGCCTGTGGTTGGGCCTATGGCCAAAACTGTTTTTTCAAAAAATAAAAAAAATCCGGCTACAAAAATAATTGCCAGAAATGCAAAAAGTACGATTTTATTTCTAGATAACTTTATTTCCTTTTTTCTAATTCGCGTAGCCACAAAATAAAAAAGTAATATTCTATTTATACTCTAAGGCAGACGAATACAGCGGACATAATACCCGGCGGTTTTTGTCGTGGCCTGAGTACTGCCGTTTGACAGGTAATAAGTCCAGGCAAAGGTCGTAATGTTTGAGGCAGTTGTACCTGACCAATAATAACGATAAACGCCCGTTGCTTCTAAATTTCCGTAAGAACCATCAATATAGGCTTGCATTGTTTGTTTTTGGCTTGGCAAAAACCAACCCGTTTGACCATGGTCACCGCTTGAACATAATGCCGCAGCTGTCATGCCGTTATTTAATACTTTTGAATTATCCCATGAATAAGTACTTAACGAGGCATCATTAAAAGTTGAGCAACCCGACCCATCGCAAGGCAAGCTCCAGAGTAAGCCGGTGGAATTATCTATAGCATCTGCCGAAGCTTGACCAGTCGCACAATAACCATTTCCAATATTGCACTGAGTCCAAGCTTGTGAATATCTGCCCACTGGTACTGCACTGCCGCCATTCCAATCATCAACTCCGCCAGCAGTATTGGAACCTCCGGGAAATTCTGTACCCAAGGGGCAATTAGCAGGGTTATTACAATTGCCATTCCAAATATTTTTTAAGGCAATGCCGTCAATACCAAGATAGTTCACGCCAGCCAGCACTTTGGCCGGATCTATTGAGGGAATCGCATTGTAAATATTGGTTAAATCTTGGAGTGTACTAGCTGGCACTCCGCCAGGAGTAAAGCTATGAGCACCTAAAACAGCAGGAGCATTTGTGGTTAATCTAGTGTAAATATCGGAGAGAGTAAAACTTGTGGGCGCAGGAAGAGCCGACGGAGTTAAGCTGCCAGCCCTGACAATGATATAAATCAATGAAACTGAAATTAAAACAGTTAAGCCAATGGAAATGGATAACTTGGGATTCAATTTTAATTTTTTATTTGTGCGCATAATACCTTTCTTGCTAATTTTATTATAGTTTTCCATTGCCTTTCGGACAATGATATTTTGGCTTAAATAGCCAATTCGTACCCAGGTGATAAAAAACTATTTAATTTGTTGTATCTTGATCCAATTAACATTGCCGCTTTTGCCAAGAGGAAAACCAGCCACCACGATTAGAGTGTCTCCCCTCTTAAAATATTTCATTTTTTGAACATATACTAAGGCTTTGGCTATCAAATCTTCTATTGTCTTAATTTTGGGCAAAACAAAGGGTATCACTCCCCAGCTTAAATTTAGCTGATGCCTAACTTTGGCGCTATTTGTTGTGACTAATATCGGCAATTCTGGTCTATAACGAGAAATTAAGCGGGCTGTATAGCCCGTGATTGAAGCCACTAAAATTGCCTTGGCTTTTAAATTTTTTGCAAGCGCACCAGCAGAAGATGAAACCGCATTATCCATTTTTAGCTTGCCTTTGAAAATTTCACGAATTTTCAAGTCATCATATTTTGATTTCTCCGTATTCAAAATTATTTTGCTCATCATTTTTACTGATTCGAGCGGATATTTGCCTTCGGCGCTTTCACCTGAAAGCATGACAGCGTCAGTATGATCAATAACAGCATTAGCCACATCAGAAACTTCGGCGCGAGTCGGCCTGGGATTTCTAATCATAGAGTCCAGCATTTGCGTGGCTACAATAACCGGCTTGGCCGCTTTTAAGCATTTTTCAATAATTCTTTTTTGCACAACAGGCACGTCAGAAATGTCCATTTCAATGCCCAAATCGCCGCGCGCCACCATGACGCCATCAGTTAGCTTTAAAATTTTATCAAAATTTTGTATTGCTTCTTTTTTTTCTATTTTAACAATCACTTGCGTGGGCAAAGCTTTTTTGCTCTGATATTTTAATTCCAATTTTTTAATTATTTTTTTTATATTAATCACATCTTCTGGCGTGCGCACAAAAGACATGGCAATCATATCAACATTATTTTTTATGCCAAAAGCCAAATCTTTTTTGTCCTTTTGTGTGATGGCTGGAATTCTTAATTTTGATTCCGGCAAATTAATGCCTTTGTGCGATGTCAAAAGTCCGCCATTTTTTACAATACATTTTATTTGTTTGCCTTTTACTCCTAAAACAATTAATTCAAATAAGCCATCAACCATTAAAATCCTTTCCCCTCTTTTGACATCCAGGTGCATTTGTTTGTAAGTCACGGGAATTATAATTTCATCTTTAGAAACTTTGCCAATTTTTATCTTAGAGTCAGTGGTTAAAATTACTATTTGTTTAACTTTAAGTAAAATGCCTTTGTCAGGCAAAATACCGGTTCTAATTCTGGGTCCCTGCAAATCCTGCAGAATAGTAATTGGCTGGTCAAACTTTTTGCTTAATTTACGAATCAAGGAAATTAATTTCTTATGTTCAGGATAAGTACCATGGGAAAAATTAAGCCTGGCCACATTCATGCCGGCTTGAATCATTTTACTCAATATTTTTTCCGAGTTAGACGCAGGACCGAGGGTACATACGATTTTAGTGCGTTTCATAAAATTATTTATTCCCCACTTTAGTGGGCTAATTTGGCCTGCTGAAGCAGGGTATAATTTATTACAAATTTATTTTTATACATTAATTATATCATATTTCAAACAAAAAAGCCCCGAATAAATTCGGGTGCTTTTTATGTATTTGCGAAAATCTTAAATGTTTAGTTTTTTTGCGTATTCAGAAAGATATGGCATTTCCCAGTACTCGCCGTTTAAAGATTTTAAAATGCCAATGATGCTTAAAATGGCTAAAGCTATCATGCCCAAAAATCCCAAAACCCAGCCAATAAAAGGAATAACGCCAATGATAAAATTAATTACCCAGCCAATGGTTAAAATCAAGCCTTGTTTGCCGTGAAATTTGCAAAACTGGCTTTTTGGTTTTAAAAGCAAGGGAATCAAACATAAAATTCCCAAATAGCCGATGGCGGCAATTACTTTATTTTCCTCAATATCTTTTTTGACTTGAGGATCAGTCACATTTGGAGTTGACATAATGTTTATGTTAAAAGTTAAAAAGTAGAAAGTTCATAAAGTATAATCTTTTAACTTTATAAACTTTCCAACTTTCGACTATATTAATTATATCAGAAGAAAAGAAATAGCGCCAAACTTTTAGTTTTTGCTTGGCGCTATTTGCCTAGTCTGTCTAGGCGACTTCCCGCTTCTGACATTTGTCCCTCCTCAGAATTTTTGGTTTCTTCAGTTCCTGCTGAATTTTCACCAACAGTGCCTTCAATTCCGCGACTTTCTCATCAGTTTTTCTGATGGCTTTGCACTGTGCGCACTCGGTTTCCAAAATCTGGAACTGAGTGGCAAAGTGCTTTGCCAAACCCCTGATGAAATCATCGGGCGGGCCTGCGCCGGCCAAAAATTCCTGCAAGGTGTCAGCGGTTTCGCCCAGCTCATCCATTGGGCAACCAGTTGCACATTCTTTCACCGTACTCACCTCCTTTGACCGTCATATTTTTTGCGGCGGTCTTTCTACCTATATTTTAACATTAATTTGAAATAATAAAAAAACCCCCCGCGCCGCGGGGAGATTTTTATTATATTTCCTATCACTATTATCTAATTTCTAATTACCAATATCCAATCTTACATCATGCCCATACCACTCATGTCAGGCATTGCGCCATGTTTATGTTCATCTTCTTTTTTTGGTATATCGGTAACCACAGCTTCTGTTGTTAAAAATAAAGCAGCGATTGAGGCAGCATTTTGCAAGGCGATTCTAGTTACTTTGGTCGGGTCAATAATGCCCGAAACAACTAAATCTTCAAAAGTATCAGAAGCCGCGTTATAGCCATAATTTCCCTTGCCTCTTTTCACTTCCTCGGCAATGACAGCGCCGTCCTTGCCAGCGTTTTGGGCAATGGTCTTTAACGGCTCTTCCAGCGACTTTTTCAAAATTTCCAAGCCAATATTTTCCTCGCCTTCAAGCTCCAATTTTTCCAAAGCAGTTTTGGCGCGCAATAAAGCTACGCCACCACCAGGCACAATGCCTTCATCAACAGCGGCTTTCGTAGCGGCCAAAGCGTCTTCAATCCTATGTTTAATTTCTCTCAATTCTGTTTCAGTGGCAGCCCCAACTTTAATCACGGCCACACCGCCAGCTAATTTGGCCAGGCGTTCTTGAAATTTTTCTTTATCAAAATCAGAATCAGCTCGTTCTAATTCATTTTTAATTTGCGCCACTCTTTCGTCAATCAATTTTTTATCTCCCTTGCCATCAATAATGGTTGTGTTTTCTTTGGTGGCCACGACTCTAGCGGCAGAACCCAAATCAGAGATAGCAGTATTTTCTAATTTTAAACCAAGTTCTTCAGTGATGACTTTGGCGCCGGTTAAAATAGCAATATCTTCAAGCATGGCTTTTCTGCGGTCGCCAAAACCAGGAGCTTTGACTGCCAAAGTATTAAATGCGCCTCTTAATTTATTAACCACTAAAGTTGCCTGAGCTTCGCCATCAACATCTTCAGCAATAATTATTAATTCTTTTTTACCGCTTTCAGCTAATTTTTCCAATATCGGCAAAATATCTGCCACTGCTGAAATCTTTTTATCAGTAATTAAAATGTGACAATCTTTATATTCCGCTTCCATGCGGTCAGCGTTGGTGATCATGTATGGTGAAATATAACCTTTATCAAATTGCAAACCCTCAACAACTTCCAATGACATGCCAAAACCTTGCGACTCTTCAACAGTCACGACTCCATCTTTTCCGACTTTTTCCATTGCCTCGGCAATTTTTTTGCCAATTTCCGAATCATTGGCAGAAATAGAAGCCACCTGAGCAATTTCATCATTGCTGACAACTGGCTTGGAAATATTTTCTTTGAGTTCTTTAACTACAGCTTCCACGCCCTTTTCAATGCCACGCTTAATGGCCAAGGGATTTGTGCCAGCTGTTACATTTTTTATGCCTTCGCTAATAATTACCTGCGCCAATAAAGTGGCAGTGGTCGTGCCATCGCCAGCCACATCATTGGTTTTAGAAGCAACTTCTTTAACAAGTTCAGCGCCAATATTTTCAAATTTATCTTCCAGCTCAATTTCTTTGGCCACTGTTACGCCATCTTTAGTAATGGTTGGTGAGCCAAAACCTCTGTCCAAAACCACATTGCGGCCTTTGGGACCCAAGGTAATTTTTACTGTGTTAGCTAGTTTATCAACTCCCCTTTTCAAAGCCTCACGGGCCTTAACATCATAAAGTATTTGCTTTGACATATTTTTGAGTTATAAAGTTAAAAAGTTAGAAAGTTATTAATAAAGGTTTTAGAAGTGTTATGGGATAAAAGGAAAGACACCTTTTAATCCTTTATTCATTTACTCATTTAAAACCCATAAAACCTATTCTATTATTGCCAAGATATCTTCTTCTTTAATAATCATCAAATCATCTTCGCCAGGCAGTTCATCAGGCGCGTACTTTTTAAAAATTACTTTGTCGCCGATTTTCACTGCTATTGGCGCTCTCTGTCCATTGTCCAATAATTTGCCTTCGCCAATTGCCATGACTTCGCCTTTTTCCGGCTTTTCTTTATCAACTGTGTCAGGCAAAATAATGCCGGCTTTAGAAACTTCGTCACTGCGAATAGGTTTGACTAAAATGTGATCGTTTAAGGGTTGATACTTGGTCATAATTTTAAATGAAATAATTTTTTATTAAGTAATCTTATATAATATTAAACTTTTTGTCAAGAGTTTATTAAATAAAAAATCGGCTAAAATAAAGCCAATTTTTAAGGCCGAGCTAAATATTTTTACTGCTAATTTGCTTTAACCATAAACCTAGACCCAGCCACCATAAAATGATGCCAAAATACAAAGTCCATAAATAATGGTCAAAGATCATAATCACCAGCAGCGCAAAAAATACTGCCGTGGTGCTCAAAAACCAATAAAACTTTTCACGGTATAAATCATAATTGTCATCAATCTTAAATTTACTGAAAACATCCATTAAAGAAAAGTTGTAATCAATTTTGTAATTATAAATGCGGCGCAAAATTTCGGCTACGATTAAAACTAGAATTAAAAATCCCCAGACACCTAGTTCCACGGCTGCTAAAAAGAAAACATTATGCACTGGCTGATAATCATAACTTGGCTGTTTAATTTCACTTTGCATGTAATCGGATAAAACAAAATTTCCCAGACCCACGCCAGACAGCCAATTTTTTTCAAGTAATTTTTTTGATTCCTCAAAATAAGCAATTCTTTCCTGAGCAGATTTTACTTCCAGCCGCGTCTCTCCCTGCAAACGGGTAATAAGTGGATCGCTATAAAAGATCGTGAGAGTTGATAAGGTTATCAAGCAAATCATTAATATTTCTGTGAAAATATTTTTGTCTTTTTTGGCCGGGCTTAAAAAAATAAAAAAACCTAAAAAAATTACGCCCACAACTAAAGCCAAAAACGCGCTTTTAGAAAAAGTGAAAAATAAACCTGCTAAAATTACTGGCAGACAAAGCCATAAAAACATTTTCTCCCATTTATGTTTGGCTAAAATAAGTAAAATAAATAAAAAGATTAAAGCCATGGCCAGAAATCCTCCGAGCACATTGGGATGCGGCAAAGAACCATAAGCGCGCAACCAGCGAAAACAATCAGACTCAACCACGCAAGTTCCGCCAACCGCTGGAATTTGCGCGGCCATGCCCAGCCACTTGGACGCAAAAACCTGCTGAGTAAAAAATTGATATAGAGCTAAAATTGACTGTCCAAGACCAGCCAAAACAAAAGCACCCGCTGTATTGAAAAAGCTAATTTTAAAATTAATCACAAAAAGCAAGAGTAAAAATCCTTCAAAAAATTTCCATAAATAATAAAGTATGGCCTGTTTATCACCGCCCCAGATAAAACCCAAAATTATAATTAGAAAAAAAAGAAAAAATAAAACATAAAAGTCCCGCACTCTGTAATTTATGGTGTTTAATTCCTTATTTTTATTTTTTACTAAATAAATTACGGCCAAAATTCCAATCAACCAAAATAAAATTTCTGTGCCATATAAACTGTAAGTTAAATACTGGCTTTCGCCATTGCCTAATTTACCCAAATGCCAAATCCATCTGGTTTGCCAGGGCAATAAAAAAATAAATAAGTAAAATATATATTCAATTGTTTTGGATAATTTATTCATTTATAATTTGTTCATTATTTCCAATCTTTTCTTTTCAAATTCCTGCAGATATTGCAACCGCCTGTCGTTTTCATGAAATTTAAGCATGGTATCTGAAATTATCACTTTGCTATCGCCCACCACGGCCAAGTCCTTTTTTCTCTGCGACATTTTCTTTTGTTGAATTTTTTTTAAAATCTTTTCTAAAATATCTCCGAATAAACCGCCGTAAAAAAAATCGCGGGTTTGATAAATAAATTTATTAAAAGCCCTATCGTCTACTCTGTAGCGGTAACTGATTTTTATTGGCGTGAAATTGGGCAAGTATTTTTTTAGCCAAATATTTTTGTCCAAAAATTTCTGATAAAAATCTTCTCGGACATAACTTGGCCAAAGCATGGCCAGCCAAAAAGTTAAATAAACATCTTCAGCTGCGATTGGCAGCTTGGAAAAATCCATATCTTCTTCGGTTGTATAAAAACTCAAGCAGATTCTATTGGTAATTTTTTGACCATGGCGTCGAATTCCCATTAGACTAACGGCTGCAGTGACAAAAAATCTGGTAAAATAAAGCCGATTTTTGGCTGTGATAATGAAAAAATCAATATCGCTTTGTGCTCTGGCATTCTGATATGACAAATTATTGCAGACCGCAATCATTTTAATAAAAGGCAGAAATTTTAAGATCCAAATTGCCCACATAGCAATTTTAAATTTTCTGTCAGCTAAATTATAGCGCTCTAATCTAGTTTTAATAATCTCTTGCCTGCCTTTTAAAAAATAAAAGCCACATGATGTGGCCAATATTTTTTTTAATTGTTCACTTTGTAATAGAACGCTGTCTATTTCTACCAAAGAAAAAGGCGATACGTCCATGCCTCCGGTATATAAATTAGTATAAATTTCATTAACGGTTAATGGATAATCAAAAATATCAAAATAAATAATGGTGTTTAAAACAAAAAGCTCCAAAAATGATAAATCTTTTATTATCTCTTTCATTTTATAACTCCTTACTTGTAATTACCGGCGTTGTATTTTCTACATTTTCCATACGGTTCAATGCTCTCTTTTCTCTGGCCGCATTCTTGACGGCTCCGTCTTCCACAATCATTTTCTTGTCGTCTAAACTGATGATCTGGCTTTTATTAATAATCAGCTTATCTTCAAAAAGTCCGCTAATTAGTGTCTTATTCTTAACATAATATTTCTCAATAATACCAGTGTCTGTTTCTAATTCAATACCCAAAACTGTGCCAAGGAATTGTCCGCTCTGCGTTTCTACTCTCACACTTTTTAATTTTTTTCCCGTGATAAGCATATTTATATTTTAGGGAATTCTGCTTTTATTTCCGCCACCTGCTTCTTTTTATGGCGACGAAACATCCATAACTGTTGCAAGGCCATCAGCAGGGTGGTAAAAAACCAGTATAACGCTAGCCCAGCTGGCAAACTAATACCAATAATGACTGTAAAAATCGGCATAAAATAAAGCATTTGTTTATTGACTGCCGCTGTCATTTTTTCATCAGACGAACCTTCGATCTCTTTGCCCTTAATCAACGGGGGTCTTTTAATGATCATCATGCGCGCCTGCCAAAACTGTGCGGCACCAGCCAAAACAGCCAAGATAACGCTGGGCTTTGATAAATCAAAATAGCCCAATGAAACAGTATTAATCATGCCAGGATTAGCAACAAATGGATAAAGTAAATTTAAACTTTGAGACTGCAAGCCATGCATAAAAGCCTGATAAACAGCAATCAAAAAAGGAAATTGTACCAAGAGAGGCAAGCAAGACGAGAAAGGATTAACTTTTTCAGCTTTATATAAGTTCATTAATTCAGCTGCTTGTTTTTGCTGGTCATCTTTATATTTTTTTCGCAGCTCTGTAATTTTTGGCTGAATTTCCTGCAAAGCTTTCTGTGACCTTATTGAGAGATAAAATAAGGGGAATAAAATTACCCGAATCACTATTGTTAAAGCAATAATAGCCAGGCCAATATCATGACCAGGAATAATATTATAAAGCCAGACCAGAAAATTAAATGTTGGTTGATAGAAAATTAAATTATA
>CAIXNZ010000021.1 GCA_903920975.1 Candidatus Falkowiibacteriota bacterium
ATTTTAAATAAAGTCAGGCATATACTAGTCCAAACCTATCTTTCTTGGCTATAGATAGAACCCGCATTTAAGCGGGTTTTTTATTTTATATTTGCTTAAATTATGATAAAATTAAGGGGAGGTTAATTTTAGATTAATTTTCATTTTTTATGATTAAAACCAGCAAATTAAAAGAGATTTTGGTAAAGCCCGGTTATATTAAAACCGAAGATTTTGATAAAGCTGTTGCCCAAGCCAAAATCAATAAAATTGAGATAGAGAAGGTTTTGTTAGACAATAATTTAATTAAAGACGAGCAAATGGGGCAACTTATTGCTGATGCCCTAGGTTTTCTTTATGTTAATTTGAGCAAAAAGACAATTGACGATGCAGTCTTAAAAATTATTCCTGAAATCGTGGCTCAAAAGCAGTTGATTATCGCCTTTGATAAAGATCAGGCAGGATTAAAAGTCGCCATGAATGAACCAGCCGATTTACCGCTTATTCATTTTTTAACCAAGAAAACCGGAGAAAAAATAATTCCTTTTTATGCCACCAGCAGGGATATTTTAAAAGCCGCCAAATTGTACCGCAAAGAATTGAAAGAAGAATTCTCAGAGATAATATTGAAACATCTGGCTCAGGTTAAGGAAAGCAAGGATGAAAAAATGCCGGTGATAAAAATCGTGGAATCAATTATTAATTATGCTTATGCCAATCGCTCTTCCGACATTCATGTTGAGCCGCAAGAAAATGATAGCTTGGTGCGTTTTCGCATTGATGGCGTTTTACACGATGTTTTATCAATCCCCAAGGAATACCACGATATGATTGTCTCGCGCATTAAAATCATGTCTAACTTGAGAACCGACGAGCATAAAAATCCGCAAGACGGCAAATGCTCTTTGAAATTACCAGAAGAAAAATTAGATATTAGAATTTCCATTGTGCCCATGACGCGCGGCGAAAAGATTGTCATGCGCTTGCTTTCCAAAAAAATGCGTGACTTGAATTTAGTTACCCTGGGCTTTAGCGCAGAAAATATTAAAAAAGTTACCAAAGCCATTGATAGTTCATTTGGCATGATACTTTCAACTGGCCCGACTGGCAGCGGTAAAACCACATCTTTATATGCGATTCTAAAGATTTTAAATAACCGCGATGTCAATATTTCTACCATTGAAGATCCTGTTGAATACGATATAGAAGGCATTAATCAGATTCAGGTCAACGAAGAAACCAATTTAACTTTTGCCAAGGGTTTGCGCGCTATTTTGCGCCAAGACCCTGATATTATTATGGTCGGAGAAATCCGCGATGAAGATACGGCTAAAATTTCCATCAATGCGGCCATGACAGGACATTTGGTTTTAACTACCCTGCATACCAATGATGCGGCCACAACTCTGCCGCGACTTTTAGACATGAAGGTCAAGCCATATTTAATAGCTTCTACGGTTTTAATAACTATTGGCCAGCGTTTGGTGCGAAAAATTTGCTCCAATTGTATTAAGAGTTATACGCTTAAGCCCGAACAATTTTTAAAACTAGTTCCCAAAAATATCGGTCCTAAATTGGTTGAGGGGAAAAAGTCTTTAACCTTATATAGGGGTACTGGCTGCAAACTTTGTCACAAAACCGGTTACATTGACCGGGTTGGTATTTTTGAAGTGCTGGAGATTAGTCCGGCTATCAGAGAGTTAATTGTTAAAAAGGCCACCAGCCAAGAAATAAAAAAACAGGCAATCGGCGAGGGCATGAAAACCATGCTTGAGGATGGCTTAGAAAAAGTATTTTTGGGTGCAACTACTTTGGAGGAAGTGCTGAGGTCAATTAAGGAATAATTTATATTGTTAAATAAAAAATTTTATGAATAAATTTACTGAAGCAAAAAAAGAGGAATTCAAAGGCCTGAATTGGCACATAAATTTTGGATTTTTAATAGAAAAAATACTTTTTGCCCGCACTTTGGGGGCAATATTGCGCTCGGGTATTAATATTGCCGATGCCCTGCGTATTATTGAAGCTCAATCAGTGGGTGGCTTTAAAACCGTAATTAAAAATATTTGCGCTGAAGTTGAAAGCGGCCAGACCCTAGCTAATTCTTTAAAAAAATATCCAAAATATTTTAATCTGGTTTATGTCGGCGTAGTTAATGTGGGAGAAAAGAGCGGTCGTTTGGCAGATTGCCTTGACTATGTAGCGGAACAGCAAGAAAAAGATTTAGAACTTTCTCGCAAAGTCCAGTCCGCTTCTTTTTATCCTTTAATTGTTTTTGTTTTACTCTTGGCTTTAGCCGCCTTGCTCGCATTTTGGATATTGCCGCAACTGATTGTAATTTTTTCTTCGTTTAATATGCCCTTGCCCTGGTCAACTAAATTGCTTTTATGGGCAGCGGCTATTATTCGCGACCATGGCGTATTAATTTTAATATCAATAATTGCAGCGCTGGTTTTTTTAAATTTTATTTTAAGAACAAAAGTAGTTCGTCCTTTTTGGCAAGCATTTTTAATGAGCATTCCTATTTTTGGCGAGCTGATTAAAAAAGTAAACCTGGCGCGCTTTTGCAGAATTTTAGGCATCTTAGTCAAAAGCGGCATTGGTTTTAATGATTCCATAGATATTACCATTGAAAGCTTGAATAATGAAGTCTATAAGATTCAGCTAAAGAAAATAAAAGCTAAGGTCTTGAGCGGCTTGTCATTAGGCGAAGCGGTTTTGCAAGTTGGCAGAAATGATTTATTTCCGCAATTGGTCAGTCAAATGATTAGCGTTGGTGAGCGCACAGGAAATTTAGAAAAGAATCTGCTTTATCTGGCTGATTTTTATGAAAAAGAAGTTGATAATATCAGTAAAAATTTATCAAGCATTTTAGAGCCGATTTTATTAATACTGATTGGCTTTATAGTAGTAATAGTGGCTGTGGCGATCATTTCGCCAATTTATGAATTTATCGCCACTTTAAGCCGTAGCATATGAGAGGTTTTACCTTAATAGAATTATTAGTAGTTTTGGCAATTTTTATAGTCCTTTTAGCCATAATATTGCCAATGGGCATCAGACTATACCAAATAGAACTTTTGAATAAAACACAGGCGCAGTTGGTCTGGCTTTTGCGCGAAGCACGGGATAATAGCGTGAATCAAAAAAATAATTCATATTTTGGAGTTAAAATTTTGCCAGAAGAAATGATCTTGTTTCGAGGTGACAGTTATGAAAATAGGATGGTTGATGAGGAAGAAGTATCTATATATCCAAATACCATTAATATTACCGGACTTGAAGAAATTATTTTTAACCCAACAACTGGTTTTACAAATACTTCTGGTTCAATATTACTCAGCAGCAGCAGTGCTAGTCGGGAAATTCAAATAAATCAAATAGGCACTATCAATTATTAAGCTATGAAATTGGCAAAAAAAGAACAAGGGTTTTCTATAATTGAAATTTTACTTTCAATTTTTATATTTTTAATTGTTTTTGTGGCAGCCAGTTATCTGCTTATTGATAATTTAAATGGTTCTTTTGACGATCAGGAAAGAGTTAAAGCTGATTTTTCAGTTCAAGAAGGCTTAGAAGCTGCCAAGGCCATAGCTGCTGATAATTGGGCGGCTTTTATGCCAGGCCAATACGGCACATCTTTAATTGGTGACAGGTGGCAATTAGTGCCGCAAACAGAAATTACCGAATTAGCCAAAGATGGACAGCGCCAATTAATAATTTCTGATGTCGTGGGGAATAAAAATTTAAAAAAAGTAGAAAGTAAAGTCACTTGGTCAAGCTTGACCAACCAAGTTAAAGAAAGCAGCGCTGTTACTTATTTATCAAACTGGCGTGAATATGTTACTCAGTGTTCAGATGGTCTGGATAATGATGGTGATGGAAAAATAGATTATCCGGCTGACCTAGGATGTTCTTCTCCAGAAGATGATGATGAAACAGATCCGATTCCGCCGCCACCCACCTGTACTGACAATGATAAAGACGGCTATAATCAGAGCGCAGCCAATTGCGGTGTGGCAGATTGTGATGATAATAATGCTGCCATTAATCCTGCAGCCAGTGAAATTTGCACTAATAATATCGATGACAATTGTAATGGTTTGGTTGATTGTCAAGATCCTAGCTGCGCTAATGCTCAAAATTGCCAGCAAGTCGAACCCAATATAATTTTTGATGACAGTGATCAGCCCGTATGTAAAATAGAGGTTGGAACAATCACGGTTAGCGGAAAAGTAGTTTTGCCAGAAGGTCAGACAGCCAGATTACAATTATCTTATTATATTGTTCATCCTGACGATAAGACCACAAATCCAACTTATGTTGATAAAGGAATTGTAAAAAATGGCGATCGTTTTACTATTGATGTGCCTTGGCCTGGCGTGCGTCCTGGTGAAAAAGTCGTGGAAATACATATTGGTGGCATGCTCTTGGACAAAGTTACGGGTAATCCGATTATGGCGCATGGTGCCAGTTTGGATTTTTATTGGTATCCCTGGGTTTGTTTGCCACCGCCATTAGTCGGCAACTGCATTGACGCTGATGGAGATGGTTATTACACGCAGGGGACAGATTGTCGCCCAGTTGCTGTTGTGCAGCCAAGCGGCAATATTAAGGCGCCAAAAGGCAGGATGAAAATAGAAGTTATTGGTTCACAAATAACTTATGGCGCAGACGGGCCAGAAGTTTTTGTTAAAGTAGGTTTAAAAATAAATAGTGTGCTTACCTGGTTATTTAATGGAGGAGATGTTGATGGCGGAGAAGAATATATTACGCAAATCGCTGATAATACTAATGTGGCAATCCGAGGCTATGCCTGGTACCAGAATTCATTTACCCGCTCTGTGGATTCAGATGGCAGCACGCCATATGCCAGAGTGTTATTAAGGGGCGATAGCTTGCCCAATGTGCCCAGGTTTGGAGGGCAAAAGCCTTTGTCTGAAATGCTTTCTCCGTTTGTTGACGCAAATAAAAAAATTGATATTGATGTTAATCAGGTATTTTTGATTTTTGAATTAGGCGTGACGGATTTGAATTCCGATGCGGCTGATTTTCAAGATTTAGTCATCTTATTTACTTTTACGCCAGATACCTCAACCACTTGCCAATGCGGACCATTTGATTGTGATGACAATAACGCTAATGTTAATCCAGGTAAATCAGAAACGTGCGGGAATGGCATTGATGATAACTGCAATTTTTTTATTGATGAAGAGTGTCAATAATTTATAAAATCATGAAGCTAAAAAATCAAAAAGGCACAACTTTGATAGAAACAATATTGTATATTGGATTGCTTAGCATTGTTTTGGTATTTTTAATTGGTTTTTTTCAGCAATCCACTTTTTTAAAAGGAAAAATAAGCGACAGAATTGATAATTTGCAAAATGGGCAAAATGCCCTAAATACTATTTCTTGGTATTTGCAAAATGCTAAAAG
>CAIXNZ010000022.1 GCA_903920975.1 Candidatus Falkowiibacteriota bacterium
AAGCTTAAGCCTGGTGATAAAAAGTTGGCTGAAACTGGTCGGCGTGGCGCTGATGCCTATTTTTATCGCTATATTACTTCAGCTACGGGCGAAAAAAAGGAAGAAATTTTTCGCAGTCATTATGTGCCTTGGCCAAATATCTATGAAGTTGGCGTTCAGCCAGTTGCACCCAGTCCAGCGCCCGTAGATCCTTCAGTCGCTGATACTCAAGCTCAAAGTGGCAGCGCCGGCAACCAAAATACCAATAGTTTAAATTAAAATATTATATAAAAAATCGTCCCGCGACGCGGAACGATTTTTTTATTTTTCCCAAGAGTCAGCAGACAAGAAAACGCAAGTAAGGAGTAATCTAGCTGAAAGCCGGATTGAGTCCTCTCTCGCATTCCCATGCTTATCGTGTCTGCTGGTTTTTGGGAACAAACTGGAATATTTATTCCCCTAAAGTCGCTCAGCTGGTTGACAATAGTTTTCAGGGGGAAGAAAAGCAATCGTCAATTGAACAGTTGAGCGATATTTCATTTTAGCATAGAGCTAAAAGCTTGTCAAGAGTTTTTGGACTTATTCAATGATCTTGTCAATTAAACCGTATTCCTTGGCCTCTTTGGGGTTAAGAAAATAGTCACGATCAGTATCTTTTTCTATCTTACTTTCAGGCTGGTTAGTGTGTTTGGCTAAAATTTTATTTAATAAATCCTTGATTTTTAAAATATGTTCAGCCCTGATTTTAATGTCTGTAGCTTGGCCCTCAGCGCCGCCCATGATCTGGTGAATCATGACTTCAGAATTTGGCAAGGCAAATCTTTTGCCCTTGGCGCCGGCTGCTAAAAGAACAGCGGCCATGGAAGCGGCAATGCCGACACAGACAGTTGAAACATTAGGCCTGATATATTGCATGGTATCATAAATAGCTAGGCCGGCAGTGACCGAGCCTCCTGGAGAATTGATATAAAGCTTAATATCCTTTTTGGAATCTTCACTGTCTAAAAATAGCAATTGGGCAATCACGGTATTAGCGACTGCGTCATCAATAGGTGATCCCAAAAAAATTATTCTTTCCTTCAATAATCTGGAGTAAATGTCATAAGCCCGTTCCCCATAAGTTGACTTTTCAATAACCGTCGGGATTAAATATGAATTTTGAAGCTCCTTGTTTTGTTTATCTTCCATAATTTTCTTTAATTATTTATAAAAGTTGACTCTTGGTCTTATTCAGTTCGTTAATTATAGCAGAAATGATGAAATCTTTCCAACCTATGGTCTCGCCCATAATTTTTTTTTCAATTTTGAAACCAGCGGCTTTTTTATGCCCGCCGCCGCCAAAAGCTTGAGCGATTTTGGCCACATCAATATTCTCCTTGGTGGTCCTAAGACTACCTTTGATGGTGTCATCTTCCTCTTCGCTTAAAACTAAAATAAAATTAACATCCTGCAAAGAACTTAAAAAATTTACCAAACCATCAACATCTTCACGCTCAATGGCTGAACTTAAAAAATCCTCTCTGGCTATTGCCGTATAAGCAAAATTATATTCAGGCTGGATTTCAGTGCGTGAAAGTATTTTGCCCCATAATTTTAAGGCAAATACATTCTTATTTTGCATTAAATTATTAACAATTTGGCCAGTTCTTGCCCCGAATTTTAAAAGTTCTGAGGCTATTTTTAAGCTATCTCTTGTAGTCGCGGCATTGGTAAAATTCATTGTATCGCTGAGAATACCAGTTAATAAGGCAGTAGCAATATATTTATCCACTTCAACATTATTTGTTTCAAAAAATTTATACATTATTTCACTTGTGGACGATGCCGTTGGACTGACTAGATTATAGTGACCATAATTATCATTGCTATAATGATGATCAATGTTAATAATTGTTAAATTATTTTTCGCTTTAGTTAAATTTTCAGCTAAACCGGTTCTATTTATTGAACCGCAATCAATAGCTATTATTAAGTCATGATTATTTAAATCAATTTCACTTTGATCAGTAATAATCTTCTCTATATGTGGTAAATATGAGAAATAATCAGCTGGCTGATTGAGACAAAAATGTTTATGTTTTTTCCCCTTGCTTGTTAAATGGTACGACAAAGCCAAGCTAGCACCGAGCGTATCCCCATCAGGATTTTCATGTGATATCAGAAGGGGATTGAGTGAGCTATCTATGGTTTTGTATATTTGTTTTTCGGTTTGGCTAGTAGGCATATAAATCCTTGCGGAATTACCTAAAATATCATCTCTTTCTTATTTCGTCAAGGATTTTATCAACCTCATCTGCAAAAACTTCCTGTTCGTCAATGTAAAAATTCAGATTGGGAGTAAATTTTGTTTTTAATATTTTGATTAAATCCTGATGCAATGTCTTGGAGTTTTTAATTAAAATTTTTAAAGCACTGCCGCGCATGTTTTCGGGTATGACCGTAATAAATACTTTGGCAACCTTAAAATCAGGGCTAGTATCAACTCTGGTTATTGTGACCAATAAATTTTGAGGAAATTCTATTTCCCGCAGAATTAATTGGGCAAGCTGATTTTTTATGAGTTCATTTATCTTGGCTTTTCTTTGGGACATAATTATGAATTTTATTAATAATTTGGGGTTAATCTATTGTACAATATTTATCCTCAGAGAGGAAGGGGTAGTATAAAGAACAGGTTTTTTCCCGAAGATTAACAAAAAACTTGACATATATATACTAACCTGATATTCTGTAATCAGCAGATAATTCCCGCTATAATTAAATAAAAAGTAGTGGGTTTCAAATACATATCTTAATTTAATAATAATTTTATAAAACTCGCCAAAAAAGACGAGAGGTGAGTTATTTTTTATGTCTAATAAAAAAAATTCTCCATCTAATTTAAATCCTGGTAAAGTAAAAGAAAGAAAAAACTTCAGCTCTTATGAGCCCTCAATGATTTTGCCTGATCTAGTAGAAATCCAAAAAAGATCGTATAAATGGTTTCTAGAAGAGGGACTTCGTGAACTTTTTGATGAAATTTCGCCAATGAAAGATTTTGGTGGCCGCAATCTTGAATTATTTTTTAAAGATTATTATCTAGACGAGCCAAAATTTGACGAAAAGACATCACGCGAAAAAAATATTACTTACGAATCGCCTTTGCGCGTTAAGGCGGTTTTGAACAACAACAAAGACAACAAGAAAAAAGAACAAGAGATTTATCTCGGTGATTTTCCGCTCATGACAGATCGCGGCACTTTTATTATTAATGGCATTGAAAGAGCAGTGGTTTCACAGATTATCAGATCTGCCGGTGTTTTTTTCACCTCCAATTATATCAGAGGCAAAAGATATTATGGCGCAAAAGTTATTCCTAACCGCGGTGCCTGGCTGGAAATTGAAACTGATTCCAATAATGTTTTGTGGGTCAAGATTGATCGCAAGAGAAAAGTGGCCATCACCTCTTTATTGCGAGCTTTTGGTTTTTCAACAGATGAGCAGATTTTGGCATTATTCAAAGATGCTGACAAACACCCTTCCACTAAATTTATCCCAAGCACTTTGGCCAAAGATATTGCCAAAAATCAGGACGAAGGCTTGATTGAAATTTATAAAAGAATAAGGCCGGGTGATTTGGCTACTGCTGACAATGCTAAATCATTGATTGAATCAATGTTTTTCCGTTTTGAACGTTATGATTTAAGCAAAGTCGGGCGTTATAAGATCAACCAAAGATTTAAATATAATATTCCCAATAATCGTGAGACTAGAATATTGCGCCGTGAGGATTTGATTGATGTGATTAAAGAAATTATTAGACTGAATATTACGCAGGATGAACCAGATGATGTTGATCATCTTGGTAACCGCAGAATCAGAGCGGTCGGCGAATTAATTCAAAACAGATTTAGAATCGGCTTGGCGCGTATGGAAAGAATCGTGCGCGATAAGATGAGTACAATGGACATTGAATCAATGACTCCTAGTCGTTTGGTCAATGCCAAACCAGTCATGGGCGTAGTCAAGGAATTTTTTATGTCTTCTCAGCTCTCGCAATTTATGGATCAGACAAATCCTTTGGCAGAGCTCGAACATAAACGTAGAATCTCGGCCATGGGTCCGGGCGGTCTGTCACGTGAGCGTGCAGGCTTTGAAGTCCGTGATGTGCACACTACCCATTATGGCCGAATTTGTCCGATTTCAACCCCAGAAGGTCCAAATATTGGTTTAGTGGGTCATTTAGCAAGCTATGCCAAGGTTAATGAGTATGGGTTTATTGAAACACCCTATCGAATAGTTGAAAGGATAGCACTTGATGATATCAAAGATACTGATGGCAAAAAAATATTAGTCAAAAAGGGTCACAAGATAGATAAAGATACTGTTGATCAACTAAGGGCAAAAAAAATAAATTTTAAAGCCAAAGCTTATGTAACTGATGAAATCGTTTATTTGAATGCTATTCAAGAAGAACGTTCCATTACTACGGCCGCGACCACGCCATTAGATGACAAGGGTAATTTTATTGAAGAAAAAGCTGAAGTCAGAAAATTCGGTAAGCCAGACGTTTCTAATATTGAGCAGATTGATTATGTCGATGTCGCTTCAAATCAAATCGTCAGCATTGCCACTTCCTGCATTCCTTTTTTAGAGCACGATGATGCTGTCAGAGCATTAATGGGTTCGAACATGCAACGCCAAGCAGTGCCCCTAATTAAACCGAGCGCGCCTTTGGTTGGAACCGGAGTAGAAAAAATGGCTGCTTATTATTCTGGTCACGCGGTAATTACTTCAGGCAGTGGCAAAATTATTAATGTAGACGGCACAGGCATTGAAGTTCTGGAAGATTCGGGCAAATTAAAGTATTATGATTTAAATAAATTTCAAAGATCAAACGCTTCCACCTGCATTAACCAACATCCAACCATCAGCAAGGGAGAAAAAGTTAAAAAGGGTCAAGTCTTGTCAGACGGGCCCGCAATTGATGAAGGTGAATTAGCTTTGGGCCAAAATGTTTTGGTCGCTTTTATGGCTTGGGGCGGTTACAACTATGAAGACGCGATAATTATTTCAGAAAGAGTAGTGCATAAAGATTTATTTACCTCTATTCACATTGAAAATTATCAAATTGAAGTGCGCGAAACCAAATTGGGTCCGGAAGTCATTACCGCGGATATTCCCAATATTGGCGAAGAGAAATTAAAAAATCTTGATGAAAATGGCATCATTAGAATCGGAGCAGAAGTCAGTTCAGGCGATATTTTAGTCGGTAAAATTACACCCAAGGGTGAAACTGAACTTTCGGCAGAAGAAAAATTATTACGCGCCATATTCGGCGAGAAAGCCCGCGATGTCAGAGACAGCTCTTTATATCTGGAACATGGCGATCATGGCAAGGTTATTGATATTAGAATATTTACTCAGGAAAAAGGCGACAAATTGCCACCCGGCGTAACGCAAATGGTCCAGGTTGCCGTGGCTGATTTAAGAAAGGTACAAGTTGGCGATAAAATGGCTGGTCGCCATGGCAATAAGGGTATTATTTCCAAGATTGTGCCAGTAGAAGATATGCCGTTTTCAGGCGATGGCACTCCCATTGATTTAATTCTAAGTCCCTTAGGCGTTGTTTCTCGTATGAATTTGGGTCAGATTTTGGAAACACATTTGGGCTTAGCCGCTAAAAAGCTGGGCTTTAAAGTAGCGACACCGGTTTTTTACGGCGTTTCAGAGAAAAAAATTAAGGAACTTTTAGTGGAAGCCGGTTATCCAAGCGAGGGCAAATTAATTTTATTTGATGGTAAAACAGGCGATCCATTTAGTCAAAAAGTGACTGTCGGCTGGAAATATATGTTGAAGCTTAATCATATGGTTGAAGATAAAATACACCAAAGATCAATTGGTCCTTATTCTCTGATAACTCAGCAACCCTTGGGTGGCAAAGCCCAGTTTGGCGGACAGAGATTCGGCGAAATGGAGGTTTGGGCACTGGAAGCTTATGGCGCTGCCCATACTTTACAAGAAATTTTAACCATTAAATCAGATGATGTGCCAGGACGCGCTAAGGCCTACGAATCAATCATTAAGGGCGAACCCATCAGGAAGGTAAATATCCCCGAATCATTTAATGTTTTAGTCAGGGAATTAAAGGGCTTGTGCCTGGATGTAGAATTAATGAAAGATGGCACGGTTATTAGCGATGTCTCAAAAAAGCCCATTAAAGGCAAAAAAGAGGAATATTAATATTTTTTATCAATTAAATATTTAATAATAAAACCATGATATTTAATCAAACCAAGCCATTAGATTTTGATGCCATTAAAATAAGGCTTGCTTCTCCCGAAACTATTAAAATTTGGTCGCATGGCGAAGTCACTAAGCCAGAGACCATAAATTACAGAACCCAAAAACCAGAAAAGGATGGTCTTTTTTGCGAGAAAATATTCGGACCGTCAAAAGATTGGGAATGCTACTGTGGCAAGTATAAAAAAATTAGGTACAAAGGAATTATTTGTGATAAATGCGGGGTAGAAGTTACGCATTCCATGGTGCGCCGAGAAAGAATGGGTCATATTGGCTTAGCCGCTCCGGTTTCGCATATTTGGTTTTTGCGAGGCGTTCCTTCACGTCTGGGTTTGATTCTGGATGTTTCAGTCCAAAATTTGGAAAAGGTTATCTATTTTGCCAGTTTCATTGTTACAAAAGTTGACGATAATTTGAAAACCCAAGCTTTGGAAGCCTTGCGTTTAGAATATAAAACCAAAAGAAAACAAATTGAAAGTAATTTTAAAAATAGAGTTAATCAGATAAAAAATAATAAAGATCTGAAGCCCAAAGAAAAAGACAAAAAAGCCATTGACCTAAACAAAGAAAGAGATCAGGAATTAATTGAATTAGATAAAGAGTTTGGCAGAACAGAAACTGAATTGAAAGAATTGCGAGTGAAAAAAATTATTCCCGAGGATGAATATCAGGACATGTCATTGAAGTTTGGCCATATATTTGAGGCTGGCATTGGAGCAGAAGCAGTTGATCAATTGCTTGAAGAAACAGATTTGCATAAAATTATTAAGAGTTTAGAAATAGAAAAGGAAGATGCCATCGGCGCTAAAAGAGAGAGAATAATCAAAAGATTAAGGCTGGTCAAAAATTTTATTAAAAATAACATTAAATCTGAATGGATGATTTTAAAGGCTATTCCGGTTATTCCGCCAGATTTACGGCCCATGGTACCGCTTGATGGCGGTAGATTTGCCACTTCTGATTTAAATGATTTATATCGCCGGGTTATTAACAGGAACAATCGTTTAAAAAAATTAAAAGAATTAAACGCCCCGGAAGTAATCATTAGAAATGAAAAAAGAATGTTGCAAGAAGCTGTTGACGCTTTAATAGACAATAGCGCCAGGCATACAAAAACTACCAAAGCTTCAACCGGTCAAAAAAGGCAATTAAAATCCTTAGCTGATATTTTGAAAGGTAAACAAGGAAGATTCAGACAAAATTTATTAGGCAAACGTACCGATTATTCTGGTCGCAGTGTAATCGTTGTTGGTCCAAATTTGAAATTAGACCAATGCGGTTTACCAAAGCGCATGGCCCTGGAATTATTTAAGCCATTTGTTATTAGCCAATTAATCAAGCGTGAATTTGTTCATAATATTAGAAGTGCCAATCGTTTCATTGAAAGCGGACGACCCGAGGTTTGGGATATTTTAGAAGAAATTGTTAAGGATGCCCATGTTCTTTTGAATCGTGCTCCAACCTTGCATCGTCTAGGTATTCAAGCTTTTCGTCCCATTTTAATTGAAGGTAAGGCTATCCAGCTGCATCCTTTGGTTTGTTCTGCTTTTAATGCCGATTTTGACGGCGATCAAATGGCCGTGCACGTGCCCTTGACTGAACAGGCAAAAATTGAAGCCAAGGAATTAATGCTCTCGGCTAGAAATCTGCTTAAACCGGCGACTGGCAATCCAATCAGCACGCCTAAAATGGATATTGTCTGGGGCTGGAATTATGTTACAACATTAAAAGACATTAGGCAGGAACTAAAAGTTTTCGGCTCTCCAGAAGAAGCAATTTTGGCCTATAAATCAAATGTCATTTTGATTAATGAGAAAATAAAGGTACAAATAACACTACCGGGAAAAAAGAAGTCAGAAATTGTGGAAACCAATGTGGGCAGACTGTTTTTTAATCAAATTTTTCCTGATGAAATGCAATTTTATAA
>CAIXNZ010000023.1 GCA_903920975.1 Candidatus Falkowiibacteriota bacterium
GAGAGTGAGCAAAAACAGGAGAAAAAATAATCTTAATTATAATTAATATTATATGGCTTTAAAATTATACAATTTAAGACCGGCACGCGGAGCGAAAAAAAATAAAAAGAGGATTGGACGCGGTGATTCGTCTGGTCATGGCAGCTATTCTACTCGCGGACAAAAAGGCCAGAGATCTAGAAGCGGTGGCCGTGGTGGTTTGAAATTGAAAGGTTTGAAATCGGGTATCCAAAGTATTCCCAAATTAGGCGGTTTTAAAAGCTTAAAGCCAAAATTAGCCATTGTTAATTTGGATATTTTGGCCAAAAATTATAGAAACGGCGATTTTGTTGATGCTTCAAGTTTATGGCAAAAGGGTTTATCTGATTCAAAATATGGTGTTAAAATATTGGGTAATGGTACAATTGATAAGAAGCTTACTATTGCCGGTTTAAAGATTTCTCAGTCCGCTGCCACAGCCATAGTCAAGGCTGGGGGTAAAGTAATTTTGCCAAAGAAAAAAGAAGAAATTAAAAAAGAAACAGCCCAAAAGGCATAAAATATGTTTGATAAAATTATTCAAATTTTTAAAATTAGGGATTTACGCCGTAGCATATTCTTTGTGATAGGAATGCTGATCATTTTTAGAATAGCTGCTCATATTCCTCTGCCGGGTGTGGATTTGGTAAATTTGAAGGAATTTTTTAATTCTAGCCAAATTTTTGGCTTGATTAACGTATTTTCAGGCGGATCTATGCAGAATTTTTCAGTCGTAGCCATGGGCGTTGGTCCTTATATTACTGCTTCAATTATTTTTCAATTGCTAATAATGATTATACCGAAGCTAGAAATGCTTTCTAAGGAACCGGGCGGTTATCAAAAAATTAATCAATGGACCAGAGTTGTAACCGTGCCCTTGGCTATTTTGCAAGCTTATGGCATGATTTCTATACTTAGCCACCAATCATCTTATAAAATTATTAATTTCACGTCGCCTTTTGATCTTGCCAGTGCGCTTATTGCAATGATGGCTGGTACAGTGTTTCTTATGTGGATTGGTGAATTAATTTCTGAAAGAAAAATTGGGAATGGCATTTCTCTTATAATTTTCGCCGGTATTATTGACAGATTGCCTCAAGTTGTTCAAAAAACTATTGTAGTCTTTGACCCAACACAAATTTTTAATCTCGTTCTTTTTGCAGCGATTGCTTTGATAACAATCATCGTGGTTGTAATTATTAATGAAGGTACGCGCAATGTGCCGGTTTCTTATGCGCGTCATATTCGTGGTCATCGCATGTATGGTGGAACTAATACTTACTTGCCCTTGCGCGTTAATATGGCTGGCGTAATTCCTATTATTTTTGCAATTTCTCTTATTATTTTTCCGCCGATGATAGCTAATTTCTTTATTAATGCTAAATCAAAGTTTTTGGTTGATGCCGCCCAATTTGTTATCAGTGTTTTCCAAAATCATTTAGTTTATGGAATTTTATATTTTGTCTTTGTTTTTGGTTTTACTTATTTTTATACGGCTGTAATTTTTCATCCGCAACAAATAGCTGATAATTTACAAAAGCAGGGCGGTTTTATTCCGGGAATTAGACCCGGCAAACACACCGAAGACTATTTAGCTTTTGTTACAAACAGAATAATTTTTGCCGGCGCTTTATTTCTGGGCTTGATTGCAGTTTTGCCATTAATTGTTCAGGAATTTTCTGGCACCCTTAACTTAGTGATCGGTGGAACCAGTTTGTTAATCGTCGTCAGTGTGGTTATTGAAACAGTAAAACAAATTGAATCGCAATTAACCATGCGCGATTACGAAGGTTTATAATTTTTATCTTAAAACGACTATGATATAATAAAAAGGGAATAAATCCCTTTTTATTTTAATTACAAAATATGAATTTAATTTTAATGGGTCCGCAGGGCTCTGGTAAGGGAACACAAGGTGAATTATTAGCAGAGAAATTTAAGCTGCCAACTGTATCTGCTGGCGCACTTTATCGTGATAATATTCGGCGTAAAACCAAGTTGGGCAAATTGGCGGAAAAATTTACGACAAAAGGCGTTCTGGGTCCAAACTACCTGACAAACAATATGATGAAAGCTGAATTAAGTAAGTCCAAATATAATCACGGAGTTATCTTGGATGGTTTTCCTCGCAGTTTAAATCAAGCGAGATTTTTGTCGGGATTAAGAAAAATTGATTTAGCCATTTTAATAGACATTAATCAGAAGGAAACTGTGAAGCGTTTGGGCGGTCGGCGCATCTGTTCAACTTGCGGCCAAACTCTTAATCTTTCTTTTGTCAAAGCGGCGTCTATTTGTAAAAAATGCGGTGGCAAACTGATTAGAAGAGTAGACGATTATCCCAAAGCGATAAAACAAAGATTGGCTGTCTATCGTAAAGAAACCAAGCCAGTCGTTGACTATTATAGAAAACAGGGTAAACTGATAAAAATCAACGGGCAAAAGCCGGTTAAGATTGTTTTTGCCCGCATCTTAAACGAATTTAAAAAAAGAGGCATAAAATAATGATAATTTATAAAACGCAAAAAGAAATAGAAATCATGGCTATTGGCGGCAAGATTTTGTCAGAAGTGCTGGCTCAAGTAGTTGCCAAAGTAAAACCTGGTGTTGGCACAAAGGAATTGGATGGTTTGGCCGAAACCCTGATAAGAAAACGTGATGGTTTTCCGGCTTTTAAAAATTATAAAAGTGCGCCCGACCAAAGGCCATTTTCTTCAACTTTGTGTACTTCTGTAAATAACGAAGTCGTACATGGCAGCGCCACGCCCGACCGGATTTTAAAAGAAGGTGATATTATCGGTTTAGATATTGGCATGCAATATCAGGGGTATTTCACAGATATGGCCGTAACCGTGGGCGTAGGCGAAATCAGCAAAGATGCCCAAAGATTAATTGATATTACTAAAGGTGCGTTAAATCTAGCTATTGCCCAGGTTCGTGAGGGTAATCATTTAAGTGATATTGCAACGGCCATCCAGAAGCATGCGGAAAAGAATGGTTTTTCAGTGGTCAGAGAGTTAGTTGGTCATGGTGTGGGTAAAGAAGTCCATGAAGAGCCCAATGTGCCAAATTATGTAACCCAAGAAAGCAAGCAAATACAATTGAAAAAGGGTATGACTATAGCCATAGAGCCCATGATTAATGCCGGTGAATGGCAAGTAAATTTGTTGGATGATGGCTGGACTTTTGTGACTGAAGACGGCAGTTTATCAGCTCATTTTGAACATACGGTAGCCGTTGATTATAATGGTAATACTAGAATTTTGACTCAATAATATGTCTGAATTTAAAATTACTCGAGATCAAAAAATTTTAGGTATTGATTATGGCGCCAATAAAATCGGCCTGGCTTTGGCTGATTTACAAACCAAGATTGCCACGCCATATAAAATTTTAATTAAAGAAAAAGATCCGATTGCCAAAATTAAAGAGATTTGTCAGCAAGAAAATATCGAAAAAATAATCGTAGGTCTGCCAATTGGTTTAAGGGGCGTTAATTCCGAACAATACAAAAAAGTTGCGGATTTTATTATTAAATTAAAACAAGAAATAAAATTAGAAATTATTGAACAAGATGAAAAAATGACCAGCATTTACGCGCAGAAATTAATGAGGGAAACGAAAACAAGAAAACCAGATGATGCTGTGGCGGCGATGCTGATTTTGCAAAGTTATTTAGACGAAAAATTATAATTATGGCGCAAACCTTTACGACAACCGGTTTAATACTAAAGCGTAGAGACTATCAGGAAAATGATAGGCTTTTTTATGTTTACACTAGGGAGCACGGCAAAATTGAACTGGTGGCCAAAGGTACGAAAAAAATTACCAGTAAATTAAACGCATATTTGGAGCCATTTTATTTGGTCAATCTAATGATCGCCAAGGGAAAATTTTTTGATAAATTAGCCAATGCCAACGTAATCAAGAATTATGAAAATTTGAGAAATGACAAAGACTTGGTTGGTTTTTTTATCATTAATTATTTAACAGAGATTATCGATGCATTAATCGTCGGCCAAACTCCTCAAAATAAAAAATATGACTTACTTTTAGAATTGCTAGATATTTTGAATGAGCAAATTAAAAAGGACATACCGCATAAAAAAGAATTTTTATTAATGTTAACAAATATTTACGCCTTAAAGCTTCTTAATTTTCTTGGTTATCGTCCAGAAATTCAAAGATGCTTGATTTGTCATAAGGCGATTTTACTGACTAAAAATATTTTTGATTTTTCACGGGGCGGTGTAATATGCGAAGATTGTAAAAAAGTTTGTTTGATTGAAGATTATATAAAAGTCTCTGATAGCGTTATCAAACTGTTACAATTAGCCGAGATAAATGATTTAAAATATTTTCTGGACATGGAAGCCAATCTGCCAGAAACTGATGAATATAATAAAGTTATACAGCGGTTACTGCTGGTCAATATGGAAAAACCAATAAAAAGCCAGGAATTTTACAAGATTGCCTCTTGACGCGAGGCAATCTTTTTGATAAGGTCAAGCAAATAGAACTTTAAAAAGGAGGTATCTAATGTTAGAAAAATTTTGGGGAGAACATGATGGCGTAGATTTTCCGCATGTTGTTTTGGCTCAGCAATTTAGTAGGGAACAGTTGGAAAAGATTTTTATCCTGACAAGTATTTTAAAAAAAGAGATTGGCAATGGCAAAATGGTTGAGTGGCTTTATGGCCATATTGTCTTGACGCTTTTTTACGAACCGTCAACACGTACGCGTCTCTCGCATGAAACTGCGGCTCTGCGCTTGGGAGCTCGGGTTATCTCCAGTGAAAACGCAGCAGAATTCTCATCAGCAATTAAGGGTGAGACGCTGGAAGACACGATTAAAATCGTTTCAGCAATGGCAGATCTTGTGGTGATGCGCCATAAGGCAACTGGCTCAGCTCAAAAGGCAGCTTCGGTTAATGCTTCGCCAATTATTAACGGCGGTGATGGTCTGGGTCAGCATCCCACCCAAGCGCTTCTTGATGTATTTACCATTAATGAGCACTTTGGCAATGTCGATGGCTTGAAGGTTGCTATGGTTGGCGATCTTAAGCGCGGTCGGACCGTGCGTTCCTTGACCTACATGTTGTCGAAATTTAAGGGAGTGGAAATTTATTTTGTGGCGCCAAAAATCGCCCAGATGGGCGAAGATATCAAGAGGCATCTTGATGAAAATAAAATCTGGTGGGGTGAGGAGGAAGAATTTCAAGAAGTCGCTTTAGAGGCCGATGTGATTTATATGACCAGATATCAGCTGGAAAGAGCAGTATCAGAGGAGGAAAGGCGCGAGCTGGAGGAAGTCAGTAAATCGCATATCATGAACCGCAATGTGGCCAATGATATGCCCGAGACTTCTATAATTATGCATCCGCTACCGCGCGTGGAAGAAATTCGTTGGAGCGTAGACCAAAATCCGCGCGCCAAATATTTTGAGCAAGCGGCTAATGGTATATACATCCGCATGGCGTTGCTGCTCATGATCTTGAATCCTAGTAAGGCAGTTGAACTTTTGAATTCTAATTAAAATAGCAAACCCCGAGCTTATATAGTTCGGGGTTTTTTCATTGACAATCATGATTTTTTATGATAAGGTCAAGCAAATTGAACTTTAAAAATAAAAAGGAGGTTATGAATGCCAAAATATTTACTGAAAAGCGGGAGAATTATAGATCCAGCTACTGACACTGATTTTTTTGGCGATGTTTTTATTGCTCATGGTCTAGTCCAAAAAATCGGGTTTAATTTTAATCCTGAGCAAGGCACTGAAATAATTGATTGCACTGGCAAACTGATTACACCCGGTTTAATTGACATGCATGTGCATTTTCGCACGCCTGGCCAAAACCACAAAGAAATTCTTGAATCAGGCAGTTTGGCGGCACTGGCTGGCGGTTTTACCACTGTTGTGGCCATGGCCAACACCAGCCCGGCAATTGATTCGGCAGAAAAATTGCGTAACATTCTGCTGCTCGCAGAAAATAAGGCCTTTTGTCATTATTATCAGGTTGGGGCGGCAACCCTTGATTTAGCCGGAGAAGTGATCACTGATATCCCGGCTTTAAAAAGAGCAGGAGCCATTGCCATTAGTGATGATGGCAAAGCCATTCAGGAAGAAGCCATTTTAGGAGAAGTTTTGAAGCGTTGCAAAAATGAGCAGATTCCATTTTTGGTCCACTGCGAGGCCGATGGCTATAATCCCGACTCAGTTTATCCCGAATATGCATATTTAGAAATTGTTTTGTCACTTGCTCAAAAATTAAAGGCACCGCTCCATATTCAGCATGTGAGTTGCGCTCGCTCACTGTCGTTGATTCGTCAGGCAAAAGATTGCGGCGTAGAGGTGACCTGTGAAACAGCACCGCATTATTTTTCCTTAGTCTCGGAATATGTGAAAAAAATCGGGACCAATGCCAAAATGAATCCGCCGCTTCGTACTGATAGTGACCGTACAATGGTTATTAGTCGTTTGAGTGATAAACCCGCGACCATAGAAGTAATTGCCACTGACCATGCTCCGCATGCCAAAGCTGAAAAAGAAATTGATTTTGACAAAGCACCTAACGGCATCATTGGCTTGGAAACAGCCGTGCCTGTTTGTTTTTCCTACTTGAACAATAATCTTTTAGTACCTGATATCATTGCTAAGCTGACAATCAATCCGGCAAAAATTTTGGGTCTAAAAAATCAAGGAAGATTGGTCGAAGGATTGCCAGCTGACATTACGGTTATAGATCCTAAGCTGGAAAAGGTTGTTGAGGCTGATAAGTTTTACAGCCTGTCGCGCAATTGTCCCTGGAATGGTCATACTTTGACCAGTTGGCCGGTTATGACCATATTTAACGGCAAAATCGCCATGAAAGATGGAAAAATTTTGCTATAATAACAAGCCCCGTTTAAGAGTTTTAAGCGGGGCTTTTTTAATTGACTTTTTAGGCTAATTTTGATAAGGTTTTACCACATTTGGACATTGAAAAAATAAAAATAAAAGGAGGAAAAATGGAAGAAGCTAAGATCAATGTTTTAACTGCAGAAATTGTGAAAAATGAACAAATTACCAAGGATACATGGCAGATGACATTGGACCCGGGATTTGATTTTGATGTTACGAATATCTCGCCAGGTCAATTTGTTTGCCTGCAACCTTTAGCATCCGATTCGGTAATGGCGAGACCTTTCAGTGTTTCCATGATCAGCACGTTTAATTGTACATTTGATATTCTTTACAGAACCGTCGGCAAAAATACTTTGCAGATGAGGCAACTGGTCAAGGGGCAGAGCATTAAATTCTGGGGACCTTTGGGCAATAGCGAAATTATCGATCCCAGTCCTTATGAAGAGGTTTGGTTAATTGGCGGCGGCATCGGAATAGCGCCGCTTCTTTTCTTCGAAAAAGTCATTACAGAATATCAGGATCATCGGGCCAGAGTATTTTATGGAGGCAAAGATATAAATGAAATGATGAATTTGGACCTTATCACACCCGAACCAGTCGAAATCGCTACTGAAGATGGAACCCTCGGCTTTAAAGGTTTTATCACTGATTTATTTTCCGAAAGAATAATCATGAGGCTCGGAAAAATTCTGGTCATTACCTGTGGACCAAGTCCCATGATGAAGAAGGTGGCTGAAATTTGCGAGCAAAATAATGTTGATTGTTATGTGATCTTGGAAAAAATTATGGCCTGTGGCATCTGTGTTTGTCTTGGCTGTTCGATTAAAACAACCCAGGGCATGAAAAGAATCTGCCACGATGGCCCGATATTTAATGCAAAGGAGGTGATCTGGAATGAACTCGGTTGATTTAAGCGTTGAAATCGCAGGTATAAAATTTCAAAATCCGATTATGCCGGCTTCTGGCTGCTTTGGCAATGCCGAAGAGTTTTTCCAGATAGAAGGCATGGATCTGACAAGGTTGGGGGCACTTGTTTCCAAGGGCACAACTCTTGAGGCTAGACCAGGTAATCCGCAGCCGCGTATTTTTGAAACACCAAGCGGCATGATCAATTTTATCGGGCTGGAAAATCCAGGCGTCGATGTCATGATTGCCGAAAAGATTCCGTTTATGGCTCAATTTGGCGTACCAATCATAATCAATGTCTCTGGATTTAGAATCCCTGATTATGCTTTGATGGCTAAAAAATTGAACAACGTTAAAGGAGTTTCTGCTTTGGAAATAAATATCTCATGCCCCAATGTTAAAGACGGCGGAATTGCTTTTGGCTGTGATCCATTAATCGCCGCCGCAGTAGTTATTGCCGTTAGGCAGGAAACTAGCTTGCCCTTGATTGTGAAATTAACCCCCAATGTCACTAATATTGTGCCAATTGCTTTAGCGGTTCAAAATGCCGGAGCTAATGTGATTTCCATGATCAACACTTTGAAGGGATCCTTTATTTTTAAGGGGCAAATAATCCAAGGCGGTCTTTCTGGACCAGCCATTAAGCCTATTGCCTTGAATTTGATTTCACAAGTTGTGCAAGCAGTTGAAATTCCAATAATTGGCATGGGTGGTATTAGCAATTTGCAAGATGTCTTTGATTTTATCAGCGTTGGAGCCTCCGCCGTTGCTATTGGCACGGCGAATTTCAAGAATCCGCTTATTATGATGGAACTAATCCAAGAACTGGAGGATTATTGCCGAGCAAACGGGCTTGGCAATTTTATGAAGCTGAAAGAAAAAATAAAATCAAAAGGAGGTAAATAATGAGGAATAAAATTGAGAAGCCAGAAGATCGTCTGATCATCGCAGCTGATTATGAATTAGGCACCTCAGGAGAACCAACTCATGCGGTATTGGAAAAAGTCATGGGCTTGGCAGAACAACTTCGCGGCATGGGAGTTTACATCAAAGTAAATTCCATTTTGAGAGCATGGGGTTATGATTTGATAAATCAGCTCCATGACAAGGGCTTGCGGGTGATGGCTGACCTTAAGCTGGTAGATATACCAGCAACCATGAAAATTGACGGCCAGCTTTTAGCCAGGGCAAAGCCAGAAATCGTCACTGTTATGGCAAATTCCGGCATTGAAGGCATGTCAGCAATTTCAGCCATTCTTCCAGATTCAGAGATTCTGGGAGTCACGGTGCTGACCTCTTTTGATGAGGAAGAATGCCAGCAGATATTTGCTTGTTCTTCAAAGGCCGGTGTTGTTCGATTTGCCCGCCTAGCCCAGCTAGCAGGCTGTGGAGGGCTGGTGCTTTCGCCAAAAGAAGTGGAGGTTGTCAGAAAGAGAAAGGAAATTTCTCTTTCAGTAAACACTCCGGGCATCAGGCCACTTTGGTCTTTTGTCGAAGGTGATGATCAGAAAAGAACCGGGACTCCTGAAGAAGTAATTCTGGCCGGTGGAGACAGGGTAATAATCGGCCGTCCTATCACTCAGGCCAAAGATCCGTGCGGGGCCGCGAAAAAGACACTCGAAGAGATTCAGGCGGCATTAGAAAAGAAAGGAGGCGTGAAATGACAGGTCCAAAAAGTTTAGCAGAATTATTCGCTGACGCCGGAGCCATTGTCACTGGCAGTCATATGGTTTACACGCCAAAAGAAGGTGGCTGGTTCCATGGCAGCGAATATGTCAACAAGGACATGATTTCCAAGCATCCGTTTCTCTTAAGCACGTGCGCGAGAGAAATGGTCAACCGAACAGTCGGCGTGCTCTACGATGTTGTGGCCGCGCCAGCTGTTGGTGCTATCTTCTGGGGAGGGCTTTTGGCCCTAGCGCGTTCTGAGTTTCTCAAAGACAGAGAAATTCTGGCGCTTTATGCGGAAAAAGAATACCCCAACCCCGAAGACAAGTCGCAATTCATCTTTACTTTCCGCAAGCCTTATCAGGCGGACATCAAAGGCAAAAGGATCCTCATCGCCGAGGACGTGGCCAATTCCGGTATGTCAGCCAAGAAAATGATCGAGGCCGTGGAAAAAGTCGGAGGAATTGTCCAGGGCGTGGCAGCTATCTGCAACCGTTCTGGCCAAAAGGTGCGCGACTTTTTACAGCCGCATACGCTTTACCCGCTCATTGATGTGAGCATGAAAATGTGGCACGAATCCGAATGCCCCCTTTGCAAACAAGGGGTACCCATTAATATGACACTGGGCAAAGCCAAGGATTGGATGGCGACATCTGACCTGGGCAAGGCCTGGAAAATCAAGTACAATATTCAATAACACTTAAGCCCCGAACCAAAAAGGTTCGGGGCTTTTTCTATACGCGCCGAAGTTTCAACGAAGGCGGGTTCTTGACTATTTTTTTATAATTGCTAAAATATAATTACCTAAAGCCGTTTAAGCTTAGCCAACACTAAGCAATGGTCCAAGAAGAAACCTTCGGGGAGTAGAACTTGGCGTGAGTCTGCGTTAAGGACAAAATCAAGTTGTTCCGGTTAATCCGGAGAACTAAGGTGGCACCGCGAAGAAAAAACTTCGTCCTTAGATCTATTTCGATATTATTTGAAATGGATTTTGAGACGAAGTTTTTTATTAATGAGAACTGAACCACTAAAATATTTTCACGAAAAGCACGAAATTTTAGTGTATTTCGTGGTTAAAATTTCGTGGTTCAGATAACAATAAATCTATGATGAGAACAAATACTTGCGGTGATTTAACCAAAAAACAAGTCGGAAAAAAAGTCATTTTATGCGGCTGGGTGAATACCAGACGCGACCATGGCGGCGTTATTTTTATTGATTTAAGAGACCGTTATGGCTTAACTCAAATTAAATTTGATCCGAAAATTTCTCAAGAAGCCTGGAATGAAGCTAATAAGGTTCGTGATGAGTGGGTTTTACAAGTTTCCGGAGAGGTTTTAGCGCGACCCAAAGACATGATTAATAAGAACTTAAAAACCGGTGAGGTTGAAGTAGCCATCAAAGAAATTGTAATTTTAAATACCTCTAAGACACCGCCCTTTGAAATTAGCCAGGAAAAGGGAGTAAATGAAGACTTGAGATTAAAATATAGGTTTTTGGATTTGCGACATCCTCGTTTGCAAAAAATTATAGAAGATAGAGATAAACTCATCTCTTATGTCCGTGAATATTTCCATAAACTTGATTTTATTGAGATACAAACTCCAATTTTAGCCAATTCCTCTCCAGAAGGAGCTCGCGATTATTTAGTGCCTTCAAGATTACATCCTGGCAAATTTTATGCTTTGCCGCAGGCGCCTCAGCAATTTAAACAGCTCTTAATGATTGCAGGCATGGATCGTTATTTTCAAATCGCGCCTTGCTTTCGCGATGAAGATCCGCGCAATGACAGACATCCTGGTGATTTTTATCAAATTGATTTGGAAATGTCTTTTCCGACCCAGGAGGATGTTTGGGGAGTTGTTGAACCGTTAATGATTGAGCTGACTGAAAAATTTTCAGATAAAAAAGTTTTAAAGAAACCTTTCCCCAAGGTTACATATAAAGAATGTTTGGAAAAATACGGTTCTGACAAACCGGATTTGCGCTTTGATTTTGAAATTATGCCAGTAACTAAAATCGTTAAGGGCAGTGATTTTGTGGTTTTTAACGAAGTAATTGATAATGGCGGTGTTGTCCATGCTTTAAAAATTGATGGCGGCGCCAAATTTTCCCGCAAAGAAATCGATGAGTTAACTGGAATTGCCTTATCAAGAGGAGCTAAGGGTTTGGCCTACATAACGTTAAAAGAAAAAGGAGAAATGCAATCGCCAATCATTAAATTTTTAGGCGAAGATATTGCCAAAAAAATAGTTAAGGAAGTTGACGCAAAAACTGGCGATATAATTTTCTTTGGCGCTGATAATTGGAAAACTGTTTGCGCGGCTTTGGGCGCAGTGCGTGATGAATGCGGCAAACGCCTTGGTTTAAAAGATCCAAAAAAGGCAGCTTGGCTTTGGGTGACAGATTTTCCCATGTACGAGTTCAATGAAGAATTAAGAAGGATTGATTTTTCGCACAATCCCTTTTCCATGCCACAGGGCGGTATGGATGCGCTTGAACAAAAAGATCCTCTAGACATTTTGGCGTTCCAATATGATTTAGTTTGCAATGGATATGAAATTTCCAGTGGCGCCATTAGAAATCATGAGCCGAGAATAATGTACAAAGCATTTAATATTGCAGGTTATGCCAAGGAAGAAGTTGATGCTAAATTTGGCCACATGATTAAGGCTTTTGAATACGGAGCACCACCGCATGGAGGCATTGCGCCGGGTCTGGATAGGCTTTTAATGGTTTTGTGGGAATGCCCAAGTATTCGCGATATTTATGCTTTTCCAAAGAATGGTCAGGCTCAGGATGTTATGACGGGAGCGCCAAGTGAAGTGACTGAAAGGCAGTTGAAAGATTTACACATCAAGTTGGATTTAGAATAATTATTTTAAAAAACTACTCGGTTTTGCCGGGTAGTTTTTTATTGACAAAATTATGTATTTATGATAGGTTTATTAATCGTTTATAATAAAAAGTTCTTTAAAAAAGGAGGAACGATGGCTAATAAAATATCGGTGACGATAACAAATTTAACACTAAGTAAAGTGCTTCCTCAATTCCTAACTGCTGATGAGATATCAAAAAGGTGCGGCATGTCCAAAGAAAGGATTATTCAGCTCGCTGAAGCAGATATAATTCCTCATGCTAGAATAGACAATGGTCCGCCGCTTTTTTTGATCACGCCCACGATGGAGTGGATAAAGGAAAATGCTCTTCACGTGCAAGATGGACAAAAACTTCCCATAAATCTGGTAACGGTAGTAAATAAAAAGCCGGATTTCAGCGAGGTCCCAGAAGAATTGAAGGGTATAGTCGATAAGTTGAGAAAGATCGATATACTGGCTTATCCCCCGTGTATTTATTTTTTAATTCGTGAGCATAAGGTTGTCTATGTGGGACAAACAACTAGTCTCGCGAGTAGAATACAATCACATCTAAACGATAAGGTATTTGACGATGTTCTTTATTTGCCTATACCCAGAGATAATTTAGACGAAGTCGAAAGGCAATTCATTATCTCTTTAAGGCCTGAATATAATAATGAGGGATTTGCAAAAAAAGCCAAAAGGGAGGCGGCTGAAAAATAAGACAAACTGCTCACGCAAGTGGGCAGTTTTTTATTTGACAGTCTTTTTATGCTGGCATAAGATATTATTAGTTCTTTCTTCAAAAAGGAGGTGTAACGTGGGACAAGAAGTCAGGTCTAGTGAAATGCATGAAGAATGCACCCGCATGCGCGATTTGTTAGTTGTGCAAAAGCAGATTATTGAGCGACACATTGATGAGCACAAATGGTTCCAGCATATTCCTGAAAAAGATGAAGCAATATCGGATTTTCTTCAAAAATTTGGTTGGATTATGAGGGAACTAATTTGTGGCTACATTTGTCCGGAGCGTTTTAACTGCAAAATCGCTCAAAAATATCTGCCTCCAAAGCCCGACCCTAAGTAGGGTCGGTTTTTTTTGATCTTGTCTAATAACTAAAAATAAGCTAAAATTATAAGGTAATTATGCGTTTATCTAAGCTGCAAAAATATATAATTTTGCAGGGTTTTGATGCAAAAAATAAGCTTGACCGTAAGGGATTGCTTAGCTTTTACAATGTCGGTAAAAAGAAACCCAGTAAAGAAATAATAGTTAATTCTATTACCAATAGCATTGAGAGATTGATAAAAAGGGGTTTATTGGTTGGCTTCGGCGAAATGACCAAAGAAAAAATATACATTCAAAAGATACGGCTCACAGCAATTGGTAAAAAAGTCGGAAAGAAATTACTTGGCGAACAAAAAAGATTACCTTTAAATATTAAATAACTAATTAAAAAAATATGGCAGTGCCAAAAGAGATAAAAAAATATTTAGACAAAAAAGGCGCTAAGTACGCGATCGTTACTCATCGCAAGGTTTATACTGCTTATGACGCAGCAAACACTTTGCGAAGAAAATTGAACGAAATCGCTAAGAATTTATTAATTAAAACTGACAAGGGCTATGTCGTGGTTTTATTGCCCGCTTCAAAAAGATTAGATTTGGGCGCATTAAAGAAACTGATGAATGCAAAGGGCATGGGCATAAAGAAAATTGAAATTCCCAATGAAGGCGTAATGGTAAGGCTTTTGAAAATTAAACCAGGTGCTCTGCCAGCCTTTGGTACATATCATGATTTGCAGGTTTATATGGATAAGGAATTGCGCAAGGTTAAGAAAGCAATTTTTCCGACAGGTAGCTTTACTGACAGCGTGGAAATGGCAGTCAAAGAATTCGAAAGGCTTGAACAGCCGGTTATTGGTGCTTTTTCTGAAGCTAAAAAATTTGTTAAACCAATGCAAAAAAAAGTAAAAAAAATTGTAAAGAAGGCAGTTAAAAAAACCAAGAAAGCTATTAAGAAAGCCAAGAAAAGAAGAAAATAAATGGATATATATAAAGTACAACTTGAGGATTGGCAAGGTCCGCTTGATCTGCTCTTAACATTAATTGAAGGTCAGCAGCTGGATATTACAAAAATCTCTTTGGCTCAGGTTGCCGAACAGTTTATTGAATATATGAATCAGCATCCAAACCTGAGCCCAGAGCAAACCGCTGATTTTCTGGTGGTGGCGGCAAAATTGATTTATATCAAATCAAAAGCGCTTTTGCCAACATTGGATATAGAAGAGGAAGAAGAATATGATCTTGAAAAGCAATTAAAAATGTACAAGTTGTATTTGGAGGCGTCCAAGGGCATGCAGAAAATTTTACGCAAGAAAAAATTTGCTTTTTCGCGTGAAAAATTGCCCACTGAAGCCTTGCCGCAGGGTTTTTATGCGCCAAAAGGAATCAATATAGCAAAACTAAAAAAATATTTCGAATCTGTCCTAAAGCGTTTGCCTCCGGTTATAAATTTGCCCAAGAAAATGATTGAGAAGGTCGTCAAACTTTCTGAACGGATTCAGCATATTAAAGATTTAGTGCTGAGAGAAGCTTGCACTAGTTTCAATAAATTAATTTGCGATTCCAAGACAAAGACAGAAAAAATAATTTCTTTTTTAGCTATTTTGGAACTAGTGAAGCAGAAAACAATCTGGGTGGAACAAAATAAGCTTTTTGAAGACATTACGCTAAAAAAAGCCGAAATAAAATAATTAAATATAAATACCATGTCGCTGAAATCAAAAATCGAATCTCTATTATTTATTAGCAATCATCCGTTATCTTTGAATAAACTCGCAGAATTATGCGGAGCCACTAAAGATGAGGTAACAAAGGAGCTAGATATTTTATTTGCCGAATATGATGCCAAAGAAAAGGGTATTAATATCCAGAAAATCAGCACAAATTATCAAATGATTACTAATTCTGAAAACGGCAAATTAGTAGGCGATTTTCTCAAAGAAGAAGTAACTGGCGAATTAACTCCTGCTTCGTTAGAAACTTTAACCGTGATTGCTTATCGCGGACCCATAACCAGAACAGAATTGGAATTGATTCGCGGAGTTAACTGCTCGATTATTTTGAGAAATTTAATGATGCGCGGTTTGATTGAAGAAATTGAAGACAAAGAGCAAATGGTCAGCAAATATCAAATTACTTTTGATTTTATGAAACATTTAGGCATTAATGAAGCCACGCAACTGCCAGATTTTGCTAAATTAAATAGCAACGAGGCTTTGGAACAAATTTTAAATCAAGAAAAATCTTTAGATAAGGAAATCGAAGAAAATAAGGTTTAATTTAATAAAAATCCCATGCCAAGGGATTTTTATCTTTATATGCTGTTAAACATTTTGTTAAGTATATTTATCATACCAAGTTTGGGCGCAAACTATTTTAATTTTGACGGTTTTTTGAATATGCAAAATTCAAATGTGGCCGTGAGTGTGGAACAACAGGCGCCCAAAAGGATTTATACTGATTATTTGGATGTTAAAATTAGCGCGCAGAGCGCCCTAGCAGTTGACGTGAAAAGCGGTAAGGTTTTGTATAAAAAAAATCATGATGATTTGCGATCGATTGGCAGTATCACAAAATTAATGTCAGCCTTGGTTTTTTTGGATCAAAATCCTAATTGGCAGAATAATTTTTCCATCAAGGAAACTGATCGTCGCAGTGGTAATATAATTTATATTAATATCGGAGAGATTTTAACCATTAAGGATTTATTTTACGAAGGACTGGTTGTTTCTGATAACGATGCTATTATGGCGCTGGTTCGCTCGACTGGCCTGACTGAAACTGAATTTGTAAGATTGATGAATCAAAAGGCAGATGAGATGGGACTCAAAAATACAAAGTTTACAGATCCTACTGGCCTGGACTTTGGCAATAAATCAACAGCCAGTGATTTGGCCAGATTTTTAAATATTGCCCTAGAAAATCCTGCCATTGCCAAAGCAACAAGCATGACTGATTACGAATTTGATGTAAGCTGGGAACAAAATAGCAAAGAAAAAACCAGAACGATAAAAGTAAAAAATACTGACTTGCTTTTAAAAAGTTATCTTAAGGTGATGGGAGGCAAAACTGGCCATTTGGAAGAGGCGGGCTATTGTGTTGCTACAAAAATTAAAGGCGAAGCAGAGCAGGAAATAATTGTTATTGTTTTGGGAAGTGACAGTAATTTTAATCGTTTTCAGGATGTAAAAGCAATCACGGATTGGGTTTTTGCTAATTATCAATGGCAATAATATATGAGAATAGGAATTGATTGCAGAAGAATATTAGACGTAGATCACGGTGAAAATGCCGGAGTCGGGCATTATGTTTATTATTTGATTAAATCCTTATTGCAAATTGACAAAGAGAATGAATATTATTTGTTTTTTTATGACCATAAAATAAAAGCGCATGAATTTGAGCAGAGCAATGTTAGAATTATTTATTTTCCCGGGTTAGAAAATATTGGCAAAATTCCTTTTTTTTATCGCCATTGGTTTATTCCGCACATTCTTAGATTATATAGATTGGATATTTATCATAATCCCGCCAATATTATTCCTTTATTTTATTTACATAAATCAGTGGTAACGATCCATGATTTAGCTATTTATAAAAATTCTGACTGGTTTCCGGATAGACAATATTTCACTAAACTAATAAACATTCCAGTTTCAATTAAGCGAGCCAAAAAAATAATTGCTGTTTCGGAAAATACTAAAAATGATATTGTTAAAATATTCAAAATCGATCCAGCTAAGGTAGAGGTTATTTATGAAGGCGTAGATGATTATAACCAATTAACTTTGGACGAAACGAAAATTAGGCCTGAATTGAAAATTAGCCAGCCATATTTTTTATTTTTGGGTACACTTGAACCAAGAAAAAATTTAGTACGCTTAGTCGAGGCTTTTAATGAATTTTTAAAAGATAATAAAGATTATAAATTAATTTTAGCCGGCAAAAAGGGCTGGAAATATGAGCCGATTTTTCAGACTATTGAAAAGTTCGGCTTAAAAGACAAGGTAATTGACATTGGCTATGTTAATAAAGAAGAAAAGGTATTTTTATTGCGTAATGCTTTGTCTCTTGCTTTTCCCAGTTTATATGAGGGTTTTGGTTTGCCGATTTTAGAGGCCATGAACATGGGTGTGCCAATTATCACTTCAAATATCGCCTCAATTCCGGAATTGGTTATCGACAATGCGGTTTTAGTTGACCCATATAGTGTTGATTCCATTAAGGGTGCTTTATCAAAAATGGCAAATGATAAACAGCTGCGTGAAAAATTATCAGTAAAGGGCAAGGGCATTGCCCAAAATTTTACCTGGGAAAGATGCGCGAAAAAAACTTTAGAACTTTATCAAAGCATAAAATAAGAATAAAAAAATCGGCGTAAGTGCGCCGTTTTTTTATTTTATTTAATGTCTCAAAAGAAGATAAAGAATGATCATTTGATAGATTAAGCTTAAGTTAAGCGGTAAGCTCCAGTTTAATTTTTCATGCACCCAGTCATGGGCTTTGTGAGTTCGATGGAATTGTTTGTGAGTAATTTCGTGAATGGCAACCATAATATCAGGCAAAATTCCGCCGATTATACCCCACATCACTGAAGGACTGTAAGTAATTTTGTGAAAGTAAAACATTAAACCAAGTAAAATAATAGTTGAAAAAAGGTCAAAAATTATCAGATAAAGCATGGCCCTATTTTTAAAATCATTGCGATAAGCTCTTATTAAAGATTTATCACCGTGCGGAATAATATCTAAAATAAAGTGCGAGAGAAAAGCCAAAATAAAGGCAAAAAGAGAATAATGAACCCTTTCGCCAATCACAGCGCCAATTGTCGCATGCACTGATAAAAGCATATTAAATTAAGATTGTTAATAAAAGAATAAATAAAATAAATTGTAAGGCTAAGCCTAGATAGAAATTAATCTCATATTTTTTGGAAATGAGATTATGTAAAAAATTATGAAGTTTGAAGGGAATTTTAAATAACCTTTTGTTTGATAGAAAATATCCAAGTAGTAAAAAATCAGGCAAAATACTGCCTAAAAAAGTCGCAGCTATATTGGGATTATATATATCTATCTTGTTTAAAATAAACAAGCCTAGAAGGGTCACGCTTAAAATGGACAAATCAACAATTCCGGCCAAACCCCAGTAAATAAGATTGTTATATTTTTTAGGTGCCTTGGTGTCTCCATGCGGTATTATATCACAGCCGTAATGGGAAATTAACCCAAGAAAAAAAGCCAAAATTGGATTTTGGCAATACTTCCCAATAATTAAACCAATTGTGCCATGAACTGACAAAAACATAGTACCAGGGGAGGGAATTGAACCCTCGACCTTGGGCTTATGAGTCCCACGCTCTAACCAACTGAGCTACCCTGGCCCAGTTAAAAGTTTATGTATTTCGTAGTATTAACGCGTTGTTCAGCCATGCATTAAACAATAAGTAATACTCATTGCCACACAAACTTTTAACTGGGCTGGCCATTATGTTTTTATGGCCATCTTTTTTTCTATTGCCGAAGGAGGGAATCCCCGCCTACGCTAAAGCTTCGGCGGGGCAGGCGAACCCTCATTCTATTGCCGCCGGTCGGAATCGAACCGACATGGACTTGCGCCCATACGATTTTGAGTCGTACGTGTCTACCAGTTCCACCACGGCGGCGAAATATTATAATGCGCGCTACGCCCCGCACATTGCGAGCTTAGCGAGAAATGGTGCGGGGTCTACCAATTCCGCCACTTCGGCCAGATACAAGTCTGCGTGTAGATGAGGTTATGTTCGTATTTCTAGATTTATCGCAAAATACGATTCGTACGATTCATACACAAACTTGTATCTGGCCAAGGCCATTAAAAAGGCCATTAACACAAACTTACATCTGGCCAAGGCCCTCCCACTTTTTATCTAGTTAGAGCCTTAAGCTAAATATAATCAATTTTACTATAATTTTACAAAAATGTCAAAAGAGTATAAAATGAAACTAAACTAAGCCTTAAATCCCATTTTAAAATAATATGGGCCATATTATTTCTATTGTTAACCAAAAAGGAGGCGTGGGTAAAACTACGACGGCCGTGAATTTGGCTGCTTATTTAGCCAACTTAGGCAAGTTCGTACTTTTAGTTGATGTTGACCCGCAGGCTAACGCCACCAGCGGTCTAGGTATTGATTATAATAAACTTGATAAAGGAGTTTACGAGGCCTTAATAGGAGATTTAAGTTTTAAAGAAGTTCTGCTTAATACCACTATGCCTGGCTTTAAAATAGCTCCGGCTAATCCCAATTTGGCTGGCGCTAATGTTGAATTAGTCAATTTAGAAAATCGTGAATCCAGATTGGAAAATGCGCTTTTGCCCATTCGTAATGATTTTGATTATATTATTATTGATTGTCCGCCCTCTTTGGGGCTTTTGACTCTAAATAGCTTGGTGGCTGCTGAAAAACTTTTGATTCCGGTTCAGGCAGAATACTATGCTTTGGAAGGACTGAGTCAATTAATGAATACTATCAATTTGATTAAAAAAAATATAAAGCCGAACCTGGAAATTTTGGGAGCCGTCTTGACTATGTATGATAAACGTACAAAATTATCCGACGAGGTTTTGCATCAGCTTTATCAATTTTTTCCAGATCGTATTTTTCGTTCTGTTATTCCACGCAATGTCCGTTTAACTGAATCGCCAAGCTTTGGTAAAAGTATTTTGGAATATGATCCCAAATCAAAAGGTGCCAAGGCTTATGAAAGATTAGCGCGTGAAATTCTTGATTTAACTAATTTAAGCTATTATTAAAAATTAAAATAAAATTATGCCTTTGGGCCGTGGCCTTGATGCGCTTTTGCCGTCAAAGCCGATTAAAACAAAATTTTCCAATGAGGAAATAAATAAGATTGACGAAAAAAACAGAATCTTGGACATTGAACTTGATAAAATCCAGTTAAACCCGCATCAGCCAAGAAAAAGATTTGACCATACTGAACTGGAAGATTTGATTAATTCAATAAGAGTGCATGGGATAATCCAGCCGCTGATTGTTACAAGATTAGACGAGGACAAATATCAGCTGATTGCCGGTGAAAGAAGATTAAAAGCCGCGCAATTTTTGAATTTACCGACTGTGCCGGCTATTGTCAGAGAAGCTAAGGAACTGGAAAAATTAGAGATAGCTTTAATAGAAAATTTACAGCGTAAAAATTTAAATGCGTTGGAAGAAGCTTTGTCTTATAAGCGCTTGATTGATGAATTTAATTTGACGCAAGAAGAAGTGGCGCAAAAAATTGGTAAAAAAAGATCAACTGTGGCCAACACCTTGAGATTATTAGCTTTGCCAGAGGATGCGCAAAAAGCGATTTTGGACGAAAAAATTTCCGAGGGTCATGCTAGGACAATTGCAGCGCTTGATGACGAAAAGCAGCAATTGGAACTTTTGCGAAAAATTTTACAAAATCAAATGAGCGTCAGAGAAGCCGAGGACCAGGTGAAAAAAGTAAAGGTTAGGGGTCACATACGAACGCTTAGCGTTGATCCCTTAACTGTTGAGAGGGAATTGAAGCTGCGCAATGTTTTAGGCCATAAAGTAGCGATTAAGAAAAAAGGTAAGGGTGGCGAGATAGTTATTAACTTCAATTCGCAAGAGGATTTCAATGAAATTTATACAAAATTGATTGAGATATAAGGTAAACTAAAAAAGGGGCAATCAGTGCCTCTTTTTTTTGTTATTTTTTCAAGAATTTTTCAAACAGGGTTCGTTTGGCTAAGATTGTTCTTATCTTGCCTTTAGCCACGCTGGTTTTGGCAAATTTGATCCAGTCTTGATTAGGATATTTGCGATTTTTATCAATAAGTATTTCAATCATATCGCCGCTTTTTAAAGCTGTATCCAATGAAGCTATATGATTATTGATCAAGGCGCCGGCGCATTTGTTACCTATCTCAGTATGTACATGATAAGCAAAATCAATGGGCGTTGATTCTTTCGGCAAATCAATGACATCGCCCTTGGGCGTAAAAACAAAAATTCTGTCTTGAAAAACATCTATTTTCAAACGTTCAAGCAGTTTTTGATTCTCTGTGATTTCTTTTTGCCATTTGGTTAATTCTTTAAGCCACTTCATTTTTTTATCTGGTCTGATTGAACCTTTTTCATCATAATGCCAATGAGCAGCGATACCATATTCGGCCTCTTCATCCATTTCCTTAGTTCTGATTTGAATCTCAATAATTTCACCTTCCGGCGTAAAAACCGTAGTATGCAGCGATGAATAGCCGTTGGGTTTTGGCTGGGCAATAAAATCTTTAATTCTGCCCTTGAGCGGTTTCATCTCTCTGTGAATAATGCCCATGACTGCATAGCATGTTGGCATATCTTTAACAATTATTCTTAAAGCCACAAAATCATAAACGCGGTTAATATCCTTATCGTGTTTTATTAATTTTTGATAAAGACTGTAGAGTTGTTTGACCCTGCCCCTAACTTCTATAAAATCAATTTTTTCATTTTTTAATACTTGCTTGATAAAATCAATATTTTTTTCCAAATACTTTTCCTTAATTTTACCCTGCTCTTCAACGATCTGCTTTATCCAATTATATTCTTTGGGGTATAAATATTTAAAAGCTTCTTCTTCTAGCCGTCCTTTCATTTCATACATACCCAAGCGGTTGGCAATGGGCGCATAAATTTCCAATACTTCTGAGGCAATACGAATTTGTTTGTTGCGAGGCAGGGCATAAAGAGTTTTTAGATTATGCAAACGGTCTGCAAATTTTATTAAAATTACGCGCAGATCTTCAGCCATAGAAATAAACATTTTACGCAGATTTTCAATATAGCGTTCCATACCGCGGTATTTAATGGTGCCCAATTTAGTAATACCGTTGACTAAACTGGCTACATCCTCGCCAAAATCCTTTTGGATGTCTTTAATGGTGAATTTTGTATCTTCGGGCACATCATGGAGCAGACCGGCAATAATAATGGTCGGACTTAACTTTAATTCAGCCAGGGTCTGGGCAGTAGCCAGCGGGTGATAGATATATTCTTCGCCACTCATCCTTTTTTGACCGGCATGGGCTGTCTTGGCAAACTCAAAAGCCAGTTTGACCATTTCCAAATCAGCTTCTGGATGATACAGCTTGATTGTTTTGAGAAGTTGCTGAAATTCTTTTTCTAATGATTGAGTTTCCATATACAGCTCTTATTATAAATTACTTTGAGATAAATTGAAAGATTAGCCTCAACCCTTGACTAATTTATAAATATATGATATACTACAGGCAAATGTAAGGGTTCTGTAAAGGACCTAATTGCGATGGGAAAAAGTCCGGCGTTTGATACGTTGGATTTTTTCTTTTTATCAAATTTCAATATTTTACCCTTGACAAATTCAATCTTTTTTGATATGATTCTCGTGATGGGAGAGTTGACACCCTTACATTTACATTGTAATTGGGGTTTAATCCTCTTCCATCACTAAAAAACCCCCGTTTTGTAATCGGGGATTTTTTATTTATTATATTATTCTTCTTTTATTTTTTTAGGAGCATTGGGATTTTCCCAAGTGGCATAGTCGCAGTCGGGGTAACGATTACAGGCAAAAAAGATTTTGCCACGCTTGCTTCTTTTGACCACAACATCGCCCTCGCCGCATTTGGGACATTTTACACCAGTTGGTTTCTGGATATTTTTTGTAAATTTGCATTCTGGATAATTGGAACAAGCCAGGAACTTGCCAAAGCGACCAGTTTTAACTTTAAGAGCATTACCGCACTTGGGGCATTTTTCATTAGTTTCTTCGGCTGCTGATTCTTCTTTGGTTTCAAAAAGCGGTCGCGTGTTTTTGCATTCTGGATAATTGGAACAGGCTAAGAATTTGCCAAAACGGCCCAATTTGATGACCATGGGCGAACCGCATTTATCGCATTTAATATCGGTTTTTTCTTCTGTGATTTCTTTTTTATTAATCTCTTTTTCTTTTTCTTTCAAAAGTTTGGCAAAAGGATTATAAAATTCAGAGATAACTTTTTGCCATTTCATTTTGCCTTCGGCAATGTCATCTAATTCATTCTCAACTGAAGCTGTAAAATTTAAGTCCACAATTTGAGGGAAATGTTCAACCAATAAATCAGTGACTATCACGCCGATTTCAGTTGGTCTTAATTTTTTTTCTTCATCTTTGACGACATAATTTCTTTCCTGAATTGTGGAAAGTGTCGGCGCATAAGTAGAAGGACGGCCAATGCCATTTTTTTCCAATGCCTTGATTAATGTGGCTTCTGTATAACGAGCCGGTGGCTGAGTAAAATGTTGTAATTTGTCCAATTTAATAAGATCTAGTTTGTCGGCCTCTTTTAAGGCAGGTAAAATATTTTCTTTGACAACAGCTTTATAGATTTTCATAAAGCCGTCAAATTTTACAATAGAGCCCACGGCTTGGAAAGTATAATCATTGGCTTTAATTTCTACGATTGTGGAATCCATAATAGCCGGTTGCATTTGGCTGGCCAAAGTTCTTTGCCAGATTAATTTGTACAATCTTAATTGTCTCGGTTCTAAATATGTGGCAAGTTCATCTGGTGTGTGAAAAATATCAGTCGGCCTGATGGCTTCATGAGCTTCTTGCGCACCCTTAGATTTAGTTTTGTAAATTTTGGCAGACACAGGTAAATAATCTTGTCCAATTTTATCCTTAATATATGTCCTGATATTTTCCAAGGAAAAACTGGAAAGATTTAATGAGTCAGTTCTCATGTAAGTGATTAAACCAACCGAACCTTCAGAACCCAGCTCAATACCTTCATAAAGTCTTTGGGCCAGCATCATGGTCTGTTTGGCAGAAAAGCCAAGTTTTCTGGCAGCTTCTTGCTGTAAAGTACTGGTGGTAAAAGGAGTGGGAGTGGCTTTTATGGTTTCTTTGCGTTCAATATTTTCTACAACATAATCAGCGTCCTTTAAATTATCTAAAACAGATTGAGCATGCTTTTCATCTTTGATGCCTAATTTTCCCACTGGCTTGCCATTTTCTTTGTTTAATTGGGCGACAAAATTTTGCTTATCTTTCTCTAAGGTAGCATCAATTGTCCAATATTCATCTTTTTTAAATTTTTCGATTTCTCTTTCGCGGTCAACGATTATTCGGACAGCTACTGACTGGACACGACCGGCTGAAAGGCCTTTGGTAACTTTTTTCCAAAGCAAGGGAGAAAGCTTATAACCAACCAGGCGATCTAAAATTCTGCGTGCCTGTTGCGCATCAATCAGGTTTATATCAAGATGGCGAGGATGGGCCAGCGCTTCATCAATGGCTTTTTTGGTTATTTCGTGAAAAGTAATTCTTTCAGAATTTTTATCATCCAAATTTAAAATATTGGCCAAATGCCAGGCAATGGCTTCGCCTTCACGGTCTTCATCGGTCGCGAGTATGACATTATCAACCTTGGCAGCTAATTTTTCCAGCTTGGAAACGATATTTTTGGCTTTCAGGGGCACTACATATTTTGGTTCAAAATTATGCTCCACATCAACGCCCAATTCTTTTTGCGGCAAATCGCGCACATGACCGAAAGAGGACTCCACTTTGAAGTCCTTGCCTAAAAATTTGGTAATGGTTTTTGCCTTAGTTGGCGATTCTACTATGACTAAAGATTTCGTCATTTAATAAAAATTATAGATTAGATACTAATTTCTTATATTAATAACAGTAAAAAAAGTTTTTGTCAAATTATATATTTAATGCAATATAATTTTGTCCGCCTAAATTTTTAATTAAACCCTTCATTTCCATCAAGCTTAAAGTACTGCTGACAACTGAAGCAGTTAGATTACATTCTTTGATTATTTGATCAATATGCTTGGGATCTTTATCAATATTTTCCATAATAATTTTTTCCTCCAGAGTTTGCGGTAAAATCTTTTGATTGGTTACATAATTTTTTACCTCGCGCAAATTTAATTCGTCCAAAATATCCTGATAGCCGGTTACTAATTTGGCGCCCTTTTGAATTAATTTGTGCGTACCCATGGAATTGCGATTATAAAGAGAACCTGGCACGGCAAAGACTTCACGGTTTTGCTCCAAAGAACAATAAGCAGTTATTAAAGCGCCAGAACTTTCAGCTGCTTCAATTACCAATGTTCCTAAAGACAATCCAGCGATTATTCTGTTGCGGGTGGGAAAATTGTGTTTAAGCGGTAACATGCCAATGGGAAATTCAGTAACAATTGTTCCGTCATTGTCTAAAATGTTTTTGGCCAAAAAGCGGTTGGAGGCAGGATAAATACTTTGCTGGTCAACTCCACTACCTAAAACTGCAATTGTCTTGCCCTTCACTTCCAGTGCGGCTTGATGGGCAATGGCATCAATTCCCAATGCTAATCCGCTGGTAATGGTAAAACCATTTTGAGAAAGCGGCTTAACCAATTCCATAGTAATTTGCTGACCATAATTGGAAGCTTTTCTGGTGCCCACAACTGCCAGATTAAATTGTTGGTTCAAATTTTCCAAATTGCCCTTTACATATAGTAAAGCCGGCGGGTAAAATATCTCTTGCAAAAGTTTGGGATATTTTTCATCTTTGATTGTGATAACTTTAATATTTTCCGCATCAACCTTTCCCAATTCCAAATCAGGATTTATATTTCCGCGGATTAAAATAAATTCCTCGGCAATTTTTTGTTCCAGTCCGCTTTTTAGCAGTTCATTATATGAGGCGCGCCAAGCAACTTCCATATTGGGGAAATAATTATAAAACCTGGCAAAGCGACTGGCTCCGATTTTGGCAAATTGCGAAATAGCGATCCAATATTTTAAATCGTTCATATTAATTTATCAATTATCAATTTTCAATATAACATAGAGCTGGCAATCTTGACAAAAGCGTATAAATTTAGTATGATGATTTATACAATTAATATTCAGAATTCTATTCGCCAGCCAGGCGAAACGAAACAGATACCCTCCTTTTCTAAAGTAGGAGTAGCCATAAGTTAGGATCCAAGCTTTATGCGAAAGATTCTACGCTGGCGGGTAGTGTTCTGGATATTAACAATTGGCCTTAATAAAAAAAGGAGGAAAAAATGAAGAATGATACAAAGGCTTTTGTAGTAATTTTAGTTTTCTCTACTTTCTTTTCAGTACTCTCTTATCTTGATTACAATGCCAGTACAAGGATAGTTATCATGGGTTATACTATGGGGGGTACTAGGCGCATTGCTGCAAATGATCGTGACTCGCCACTTCATCCTAAAGAAAAAATGAATATCGTCTATTATACCCGGTCGCAAGATCGGGTATTTTTATTATTGACGTTATTTAACAATTGTGATAACTTCAAACTAAATTGTACGCTAAAAAAGGAGGGTTAAATGAAAGATAATTGGATTGCTGCTGCTTATATCATCACGATTATGTTTATCTTTTTTCTTGTATTTAATCGCGTCGCTGATCCCCAATTTTTTGAGGCAATGATATTTGGAGTGCTTATCCATGCCGCATGGCTGTCTTTTCCAAAAAAATAATACTTTCTCACGATTTGTAAAATCTAAATTGATTAGTAATACCCGGTCGCAAGATCGGGTTTTTTATTTAAAAAAAATCGCTTTGTTTCAAAAATTGTTTGAAATAAAAGTAGGGACGGGTTTAAAACCCGTCCCTACGTAACGACAAAGCGGTTTTAGTTAAATTTATTTTGGATTTTTTCCAGAGGTTCGTTTTCGCAAAACATTTTAATGGCTTCAATTGTGTCTGGGATTTTTCCTTCCAATATTTCCTCATCTTCTTCACTGAATTTCTGTAAAACAAATTTGTCAGCTGGCATTATTTCCTTAAGTTCATTAGATATGCCGACTCGTATGCGAATAAAAGTTTTGGTTTTTAGATTTAGAATTATTGAATCAATGCCTTTGTGGCCAGCTGAACTGGATTCAGTTGAGATTCTAATCTTGCCAATTGGCAAATCCAAATCATCTTGAATAACAATAATTTCCTTGGGTTTAATTTTATAGAAAGTTTTAAGAGATTTAACAGCTTGGCCCGATTCATTCATAAAGGTTTGGGGTTTGGCTAAAATAATTTTTTCAGCGCCAAAAGTGCCAGTGGCAACTTCGGCTTTAAATTTTTTTTCTGCTTTAAATTCTGATAAATCAAAAAGCCCCTGAATCATTAATTCATCAAGCAGGCGCCAGCCAACATTGTGTCTGGTGTTTTTGTATTCTGGGCCGGGATTTCCTAGTCCGATGATTAATTTCATATATTTTAGATTAGAGCGCGCCCTTTTTTACTTTTTTCGCACCCCTGCCAATAAATTTTCTAGCTTTTGTTGGTTCTGTCTTGTCGCTTCCTAGTTTAAGATTTACCTTTATCGGGGTGCCAAGGATTTTGAATTTTGCGCGCAAAGAATTTTCTAAATATCTTAAATATGATGAAGCCAGCACATCTTTTTTTCTGACCTGCACTTCAAATATCGGGGGATTAGTGCGAATTTGTTTAAAGTTAGTCAGATACGGGTGCAAGAATAGGCGGGAGCTGCTGGGTTTTTGTTTTTTTAAGGCATGCTTTAAAAATTTGCTTAAAGCATTTTTATTTAACTTGATATGTCTGCCATTATAGACTTCTTCGGCTAAATCCAAAATATCATGGACATGTTTGCCAGTCTTGGCTGATGTAAAGACTATGGGCGCCCATTTTAAATATGGGAAATTGCGATTAATATAAGCTTTGTACCTGTCGCTAGTTTTGGATTCTTTGGCTTCTATCAGATCCCATTTATTGGCAACCATAATAATACTGACTTGTTCATCAAGGAGCAGTTGGGTTAAACGATTATCCTGGACAGTAATGGGCTGGGAAACATCAATGACCAAAAGGCAGACATCTGAATTTCTGGAGTTGGCAATGGCTTTGGCCACTGAAGCTTTTTCCAGTTCGCCGCCTTCCTTGGCGTGCTTGCGCATGCCAGCCGTATCAACCAAAGAATAATTCTGGTCTTTATAAATAAAATTTGTATCAATTGATTCCCTGGTAGTAAAAGGAATCGGCGAGACAATAACTCGCTCTTCTCCTAAAATTGAATTTAATAAAGAAGATTTGCCAACATTGGGTTTGCCGATGATGGTGATTCTGATGGCCTTGGGAAATTCATATTTTTTTCCTTTTCTGACTTTTTTCTGCTTTTTTAAGTTCTTGGTAATTTCATCCAGCAAATCGCCAGTGCCGCCGCCATTTTTGGCCGAGACAAAATTTATTTCTCCCAGGCCAAGCCTATAAAAATCAGCACCTCGTTCACGCATTTTAACCGAGTCGGCTTTATTGGCTACTAATAATATAGGTTTTTTAAATTTTTTGACAGCTTGGGCCAAGATACGGTCTTGGGGCATTAAACCGTCTTGAAGATCAACTAAAAAAAGAATCAAATCCGCTTCGGCTAAGGCGGCCTGAGTTTTTTTAATAATATCCAGGGCAAAATCAATATTTAAATCCGGTGAAAGCTTTTTTAATTTTTTTGAAGGCACAATTGTATCAATGCCGCCAGTATCAATTAATTCAAAATTATAGCCCTGCCAATAGACAGGACCGACAAGCATATCGCGGGTCGTGCCGGCAATTGCAGAGGTAATGGCTTTGGGTCTTTCCAGCAAACGGTTGAAGAGGGTGGATTTTCCCACATTGGCTCGTCCTAAAATAATAACTTTTGGTAATTTCATCATGTGCTTAGTTTAATTTAGATAAAGATGTATCTTGGTCTTGTCCCAAGATAAGAATAAAATCCAATTGGCTGTTTGGATCAATCTCCAGCCAATCTGGCTTATCCACTGCGACATTGGCATTGAAATTATTTTTCAAATCAGTCAGCGCCTCTGTTTGTTCGCCATTAGTTAAGTCATAAATCACTGTTTTGGCAAAATCCTGCTTAACACAATTGCCATATTTAGTTACTTCATAGCCTTTATTCCTTAATTCTATAGTCTTACGATAAGCCAAGCCTTCAACTTTGGTGCCGTTTTGAATTTCTACCTTAACCCTGTCTTTGGCTTTGATCTCTTGATTTGGTTCAAAAACATATTTTATCATTTGTTGTAATTGATAATAAGACATGTCCTTGGGAAAAAGCAGGAAAGCGCCATTAATATTGGTAGCATAAAGAGGGCCAGTCAAACTGTCGTCCAAAACTAAATTAGTAATATTGGCTTTATCTATTTTTTTTGCCAGTTTGGCCATGCGAAACATTTCCCAGGCATTTATATTTGTGGCCACATGTTCTTTATAAAAACTTAGCAGTGCATTAACCTTGCGGTAGCTTAAAAAAGTGGTAAAAGACAAGGCCTGGTCTTTAATAGCGGCCAAAACTTTTTGTTGTCTTTTACTGCGTGCAAAATCAGAGGCTTCGCCGTTAGAGCCGTGGCGTGAACGAGCATAATTTAAAGCAGTTTGGCCATCCATCTTCTGCCAGCCAGCTTTGAATGAAACTGACTGGTAGCCATAATCATCAGTGGGAAATTCATTATCAGTAAATGCGATTTCCACATCAATTTTGACGCCGCCCAATTCATCAATCAATTTAGTAAACCCGTCAAAGTCAACGCGCACATAATAATTTATCGGAGCAGCAAAGACTTGGCTAATCACCTGGGTAGCAAAATCTCCGCCTTGTCCCGGATTTTTTTGTTCGCCAAAAGAATTAGCATAATTGATCTTGTGCCAGCCATAGCCTGGAATGGGGATAGATAAATCGCGAGGCAAAGAAGTCATGGCAACCTTACCCTCTGATGGTTTTAGCGAAACTAATATGATGGTATCAGTCAAATAAGGACCGGGATGGCCTTCGCCACCCATGCCTAAAAGCAAAATATTTATTCTGTCATCAGATTCTCCTTTGAGCAGTCGATCCGGGCTGGCGCTTAAACCGAAAATATTTATTCTTTCCAGGTTATCAACCAGGCTATCTCCGGAAAAAATAATTTGGAAAGTAAAAATTAAGAAAAAAATGATAATAAAAATTAACGGGTAAAACAAAATCTTGGCAGATTTCGGCTGGCCAGTTTTTACCTTAGGCAGATGATTTAAAAAATTAATTTTATGTGAAGTCATTTGGAAATATAAAAATATTTGAAGTAATGATTTTTTACTCCGTACGATTTAATAATTTCTTTCTCCTTATATTAAAGCAAAAAAAACGAAAACTTTCAAGTAAGTCTGTTATTTGCTTCGCTTGTATTTTTATGGTACAATCTATGTAATCTTATTTTTATAATTCTTAATTTTGATTAAGCTAATTTTATGAAATTTGGTAAAGATAATAACGATCAATTTGAGTGGAAAACCAGCTCGTCTTATGATTCATTTTTTCGGGCTTTTGGCGAGTTTTTTATTGAGATCATAAAAGTAGTAATTATTTCTTTGGCCATCATTATTCCTGTCAGATATTTTTTGATTCAGCCTTTTTATGTTAAAGGAGCTTCCATGGAGCCGAATTTTCATGATCATGAATATTTAATAATTAATGAAATAGGTTATCGTGTTGAAGAGCCAAAGCGCGGCGAGATTGTGGTTTTTCGCTACCCTAAAGATCCCAGCCAGTATTTTATAAAAAGAATAATCGGTTTGCCGGGCGAAAAAATAAAAATCAAAGATAATAAAGTTTATATCTATAACGATAAATATCCAAATGGCGTGGCCTTGAATGAAGAAGTTTATTTGTCAGAAGATACTCAGACTCCTTATTTCGGCAAATCAGAATTTGTGCTGGGTGATAGCGAATATTTTGTGATGGGCGACAATCGCGAGGCCAGTTTGGATTCGCGCAAATTCGGACCAGTGCCCAGGAGATTAATAGTCGGAAAGGTCTGGGTCAGAGGCTGGCCGTTTGATAAAATAACTATTTTTGGACAGCCGCAATATAATTTGTAATTTATGGCCAAAGAAAAAAAGAAAAAAAGTTTTAAAAAAAATCTTAAGATTAAAAAAACTAAGTCAGCATTTTTCGGGGTGAGAAAAGAAGCAGACAAACCCGTAGTTTTGGCTGAGTCAGAAATTGTCAAAACGAGTAAAAAAACACCGCAACTGGTGCGGGGCTTTAAAGATGTTTTGCCAGCCGAACAAAAATATTTTAAATTTATTACGGACGCGCTGGAAATATTGGCTGTAGATTATGGCTTTGAAAAAATTGATTTGCCGCTTTTGGAAGAAAGCAATCTTTTTTCCCGAGCCGTGGGCAAGGAAACTGATATTGTGACCAAGGAGATGTTTACTTTTGAAACCCCAGGCGGCGAAAGAGTAAGTTTAAGGCCAGAAGCGACTGCTTCGGTGGCCAGAGCCTATATTAATCATGGCATGTTAAATTTACCCCAGCCGGTCAAGCTCTATTATAATGGCTTAATGTTTCGATATGAACGGCCGCAATCAGGGCGTTATAGACAGTTTAACCAATTTGGTTTTGAGATTTTGGGTGATAAACATCCGGTTTTGGATGCCCAGATGATTATTTTATGCCATAACTTTTTCAAAGAAATTGGTTTGCCAGTTAATGTCCAGGTCAATAGCATCGGCTGTAATTCTTGTCGTAAAGAATACAAAGTGCAATTGGTTAATTATTATAAAACGCAAAAATCAAATCTTTGTGATGACTGCAAAGAGCGTTTAAATAAAAATCCGCTTCGTCTTTTAGACTGCAAGGAAGAAAAATGCGCCATTATTAAAGAGGAAGCACCGCAGATTGTTGACTGGCTGTGCGATGACTGTAAAAATCATTTTGTTAAAGTCTTGGAATTTCTAGATGAGGTTGAATTGCCCTATAATCTAAATTCAAATTTAGTCCGGGGCTTGGATTACTACACTAATACGGTTTTTGAAATCTGGCCAGAGGGTGATGAGAAAAGATCGCAAACCGCGCTGTGCGGCGGTGGTCGTTACGATAATTTAATTGAGTTATTGGGCGGTAGAAATACGCCGGCCCTGGGAGTTTCCATTGGCATTGAACGCACGATTTTGAAAATTAAGGAATTAAATTTACCTGTTCCCGAAAGAGCTAAGCGTGATATTTTTGTGGCTCAGCTTGGCGAAGCGCCTAGAAGAAAAAGTTTGGCTCTCTATGAGTCCTTAAGAAAAGAGGGAATCAAGATTTGCGAAAGCTTTTCCAAGGACGGCCTGAAAAGTCAGCTGGAAATTGCCGGTAAACTAGGTGTCAGATTTACCCTTATTCTGGGTCAAAAGGAGCTATCTGAAGGTACAATATTACTGCGCGATATGGAGGCAGGAAGCCAGGAAACAATCAATTTTAATAAGGTTGTGAAGGAAATCAAAAGAAGATTAGAGCAATAATTATTTCGATATTATTGTAAGATTAGCGAAAAAAGTATAATTAAGGCAGCAAGTGGCGGCTATATTTCTTTGATTATGAGAATTTTTTTGACTTACAGCCGTTTTATTGCTATGATTAAATAAATTTAAATAGGAGATGGAATTAAAATCATGACTGAAGTAAAACGCAGAAAAAGCGAGACTTTTGAGAGCTTACTGAGGCGCTTTAACAAGAGGATCATCCAAAGCGGTAAAATCCTCCAGGCCAAGAAAATCAGGTTTTTGGAAAAACAGCCGAATAAAAATTTAAGTAAAAAGTTAGCTTTACGCCGCAAGCAGATTCGGGAACAAAAGGAGTACTTAAAGAAAATCGGCAAGTTAATAGAAGAATAAAATTGGTCAGATAAAAAATTTAAAGAATCATCAATGCCAATTTTAGGGAAAATTGACTCTGATTTTAAGCAAGCTTTAAAAGAAAGAAAGCCAGACGCAGTCTCAACTTTGCGTTTGCTTTTGGCTGCTTTAAAAAATGAAAGAATAAAGAAAATGGCTGATCTGACCGATGAAGATGCGATCAAAATAATTAAAAGCGAGATAAAAAAAAGAAAAGAATCAATTGTGGAATATGAGAAAGGCCAGCGCGCTGATCTGGCTGATAAAGAAAGGCAGGAACTGGAAATTTTAAATCCCTATTTACCGGCGCAAATGGACGAAGGCCAAATCAAGTCAGCGATTGAGAAAATCTTGGCTGCCATGCCAGACAAAGAAAACGAAGGCAAGGTTATGGGCGCAGTCATGTCAGAGTTAAAAGGTCAAGCCGACGGCGCTCAGGTCCGCCAGATAGTCTCGGAACTCCTTAAAAAATAAGGTTCAAAATAAAAACCCATGCTAGAAAAATTTTTCTCGGCAAAAGTCAATTGCCAGGGACAAAAAAATAAATCAAAAAAGAGAACTGCCAAGCTGTTAGTAGTCATTGTGCTTTTGGCAGTTTTTTTATTAATACCTCAAGTTAAGGCGGCGACTTTAGATGTGGGCTTGTCATATGCTGCGCAAACCGGTTTGAATACTCAAGATATAAGAATAACAATTGCTACTATTATCAGGGTATTTTTGGGGTTTTTGGGTGTTACGGCCATAGTTATTATTATTTATGGCGGCTATACCTGGATGACTGCCGCTGGCAATCCTGAAAAAATTGAGCGAGCCAAAAAAATTCTAATTAATGCCGCTATCGGTCTGCTCATAATTTTATTAGCATTTGCCATAACCCAATTTATTCTGGGACAGCTTCTAAACGCTTTATACGGCGGTGGCGGACCTGGTACTCCTGGCTGGGGTGATGGTGGTGGTGCTTTGGGTAATGGCATTATTGAAAGTCATTATCCGCCGCGCAATGCCACTGGCATTCCCAGAAACACAAGTATCGTAGTTACCTTTAAAGAGCCGATGGATGTAGCTTCCATAGTCAATGATAATGGCACTCCAAATAATTTGACTGATGACTTCATTCAAACAAATACAACCGATAACACTTATAACGTGCAGATATATCCGACCCCCAAAACCAATGAAACTAAAAATCCAGTACCTGCCAATAAAGTGAGGGTCTATTATACCACTGACTTAAGAACTTTTGTCTTTAAGCCAGTTGATTTATTGGGTAATCCCGATACCAATACAAGTTATACGGTTAATTTAAGTACTAATATTGCCAAGTTTGATGGCAAACCCGCCTTTGGCAATTATGGCCCCTACTATTGGAAGTTTGAAGTTTCCACTATTGTTGATTTAACGCCGCCCAAGGTAGTTTCGGTTATACCCTTTAAGGATCAGACCTATCCCAGAAATATTATTATTCAAATTAATTTTAATGAGGCAATTAACCCCCTGACTCTCAGAGGTTTGGTTGAAATTCAGGGCGGTGGAACGCTTGGGCAGCTTAAAATAGATGCGGATGGAAAAATTATTACCTTCAACTATATAAACGTGAAAACCAATGATGTTCCTGAAAAATTTGTAGCTGGTGAATTTTTATACAGCAACATGTATCAGACAGTAGAATTTGTGACCAATGATCTATGCGGAAAAAATTCCTGCGGTGGTAATGTTTACTGCTTGCCTGCTAATAAAACAATAACTGTTTTGGCTAAGGCGGCGGAATTAGTTGATACTGGCAAACCAACTGCCAAATTTCCATTTACCGGCATAGTTGATATGGCTGATAATTCTTTGGATGGCGATAAAAGCGGGACAGCAGAAGGTCCCCCAAGTGATAATTATGTGTGGAATTTTTCTACCAACGATAAAATCGATATTATTCCGCCTAAAATTGATTTAAAAACGCCTGAGCAAGGAGCCGAAGCCAGCCCGGCAGATAGTTTTGAAATTACTTTTGACAAATTAATGATGTCCAGCACCCTAAAAGGTGGTAGTAATTACGGCGATGGCTTGGAATATATTACTCTGGATCAGAGTAAGGCATTAGAAATAGATAAAAACATTTCCGGCTGGGGTTATTGGATAACCAACCAAAATTTACCCCAAGAAATTCCCACCAAGACCAAGGCAATTATTAATCATGCGATTTTAGGAGATTATTTACCTTATGCCATAAAAGTAAATTCCGGAGTTAAAGATATTTATCAAAATTGTTATCAGCCATGCGCTGGTCCGAGTTGTGACAGGGTTGATACATCTACTCCAGGAGTATATGAAGCAGGCGCTTGGGTGCCAAATACTAATTGTTTCCCGTCTTGTGATTTAGATCCAACTTCTACTTGTGGACAATAATGATTTTTTTATGCTAAAAAATTGGCAAAAAATCTTGATAATTACACCAATAATTATATTGGCCGTGTTTTTGTTTGCCAGCCAAATTAATGCCCAGACTTTAGACGTAGGTATTAATTATGCGGCTGGCGCTGGCTTGCCGACAACGGATATTCGCGTGACCATTGCCAATATTATCAGAGTAATGCTGGGACTTTTGGGCGTGGTAGCTGTTGGCTTGATAATTTATGGTGGGGTTATTTTTATGACTGCGCAGGGCATGCCGGAAAAAATTGATAAGGCTAAAAAGATTTTAATAGGCGCCACGATTGGCCTGGTCATTGTCTTATCTGCTTTTGCCATTGCCAGTTTTATACTCAATCAAATTTTGCAACAAGGTGGTCCGGGGCCGGGTCCAACCTGTAACAATAATGGTACTTGTGAGGCCGGCGAAACCCATGCATCATGTCCAAATGATTGCCCAGAAATACCAACTTGTACTGGCCCCTCTTGTTATACTCCGCCTCCCGGACTTTGTGACGATCCAAATCCGTCTGATGGATTACCCTGGCTGTGTCTTGATCCAAATCAAAGCATCAGGGGGCAGGCCATTACGGTTTACGCGGGTAAGATAGACACCGCAACAACGGGAAAAATTTATTTTCAGGCTAAGGAAGGAAATCCTGATACTAATGCTAAATACGAAGTTGAGATATTAAAATGCAAAGATACTGATCCTGCCTGGTTTGTGCGCAGAGACAGTGTTTTAAGTAAAGCCGTTATTAAGGTGCCAGAAAGTTTAATTTTAACCGATAATAAGTATAAATTGGTCGTTGAAAATGCTGCAGACGAAAATGGTAATATTACCTCAACTGCTAATAAGAGCTGGGGTGGTTTTGGTGGGTCAGGAAAAGATATTTTTACATTAACCAGTGAAACATCATCAACTGACCCGATATTGATTTGTCTTTTAAAGGATAGTCCAACTGATGGTGAAGAAATATACAGAGCAAAAACAGGCGATACTAGGTATTTATTGGGTAACAGATTCCCGGCTAATACAACTGACAATAGTGTTACCTATGATAATGTAAATTCTGAACTTAAAGGCGCTAGTGAACCAAGACCGGGTATAATTGCTTTGGAAAATTTGGTGCCGCAAGCGCTTTCCGGCTATATCCAGCTGACAACAAGCGGCAAAAAAAGCAATCGACTTTATAACACAATTTATTGCGATACTAATAATGAATGCGTGAGCGGCTGTTGCGCAGCTAATACTTGTAAGACTGCTAGGTATTGTGCCAGTGGTGAGGGGGAAGGCTGTAAAACTACTTGTGCTGATAGTGGCTGTCAGCCAGACCTTTATTGTGACAATACATGTAAATGCAGATCGATAGGCGAAGATGCATCTTGCAGTAGTTCAACGACAAGTTGTGTTCCTAAAGTTGATTTTTGCGGACAGGATCTTTATTGTTCAACATCAAGAGAATGCAAATGCCAATATAATCCAATAATAACCAAGATTGATCCCTCAGATGGGGCAGTGGGCAATTATGTAACTGTGATTGGACAGGGTTTTGGTAATGTAAAGGGAACGGGAGAAATATATTTTTCGCATCTGACTGGCACTACCAAAGATTTTATAGCAGCCAAAGTTCCAGCTGGTTGCGGTGCTGATAATACCTGGACTGATAAATGGGCAATTGTTGAAATACCAGAAGGAGCCATAACTGGTCCGGTTAAAATAATAAATTCTGATAATAAAGAATATATTTACGCAACAGGTTTTTCGGTTAATGATACGGTCAGACCAGCACTCTGTAATGTAACTACAGCTGCTGATTGTGCAACAGAGCCTCCAACTGATGACCTTAATAAATACCGCAAAGGAGAATTTAGTACGCCTGTCTTATTGTGCGGAAAAAATTTCGGGGCAACGAAAACCACTGTATCCAAGGCCGTAATCGGCGGCACTGATTTTGGCGGAACCGCCTGGTTGTGGGCAGACGCTTTAATCTCCAACTTAACAATTCCCAATCTGCAGCCAGCCACTTTGCCGGTTCAGGTGAAAGTCGGACAAGTAAATAGCAATCCTTATAATTTTATTGTATTATCAACTGCCAAAGCCCCAAAAATAGACAATCTTGATCCTAATTTTGGACCTACCGGCCAATACATAACAATTATGGGCAGTAATTTTGGCACCACAAATGGTACGGTAAAATTTTATAAAGATACAACAGGCGCTTGGATAACGGCTGATACTAATTTTGGGCAAAAATGTACAACTTTTGGTTACTGGCACGATAGTTACATCGTAGTTAAAGTGCCTGGCGGACTAGATATCGGCGCTGAAAAAAGTAAAATACAGGTCACAACCAGCAAGGGGGCAAGCAGTAATTCAGTAAATTTCAGCCCTTGCAATGCCAATACTACAACCTGTGCATTAAAGCCGGGTATTTGCGCTATTGCGCCGAGCCAAGCGCCAACAGGTTATAATCCTATAAATATTTATGGTGAAAATTTTGGCGATTTTGGAGTTAATAGCCAAATAAATTTTTCTGATAAAAAAAGAGTGACTGAACCCGGTGATTTAACCACTTATTGGGCAAAGACTCAGGTCAGCGGGATTACCGTGCCAAATGGCGCGATTACTGGTCCGGTCCAATTAACTGATGTCAATGGAATCGTTAGTAATCGTTATCCATTTGAAGTAACTGATTGCCGCAATGAACTAAAAACTTATTGTTCGAAGTTTGATACTGATAATCCGAAAAAGACATTCATTTGTTGTCAAAAGGATGGTATATGTAAAACAGAGGCCGAATGCAAAGGGCCTACCGCAGCTCAATGTTCATATAATTACAGTTTCATGACCGGAAAATATTTTGGCCCGCCACGCGTTGTCGAGAGAATTTTATGCGATACAAACACGCAAAGTCCGTCACCCTGGAGAGAATCAAAAAATAATTGTATTAATGCGGGCATCACCGTGGCCTTTAATCAAGAAATGGATTTGAGCGCTCTTTTAGATGGCGGTTTGATGATTGAAGATTGCACAAATGATAATTTTGATTTTGATAGAAATATTTGCGCAAGTAAGACAATAAGCGGTGATTTACAGTTAAGCGGTGATTTGGAAACAGAGCTAGATAAAATTAATAAATTTTCTTTTTTTCCTGCAGAGAATTTCGTGCCCCAGCATTGGTATAGAGTAACGTTGGTTGCCAATTATGTAAAATCTAAGGATGGTGTACCTTTGGACGGCAATAATGACGGAGATGCCGGTGGAAATTACAGCTGGAATTTTAAAATAAAAGATAGTACGGAGGAATGCAAACCAGAAAATATCGTGGTTAATCCCCAGGAAGTTACTCTGGAAAAGATTGATCAGACCAAAAATTATTACGCTTTTGCCCAGACACAAATTTGCAATGTCTTAAACGGCAATCTTTATGATTGGTGGTGGTATAAAATGTATGATGGCGAGCGAGAAATTGATAAGTGCGCGACAGGCGACCTTTGCATTGCCACAATTTCCAGAAATGATATTATGCCGCCTCCCAATGGCAATAAGCTGAATGACCCGAATCAAATAGCGACGGCGAAAAAGCAGGGCCGCACCTTTGTTGGCGCTGAATTGCCAGCCTTTGATGTACGTGATCAAGATAACCTGCTGAACATTGATTTAAAGATTCCGGAAATAACTTCTATCTGGCCTGATAACGGCGATGTTAGGCCCGAAGTGGTCACTAGTGTAGCGATTCACGGTAAAAATTTTGGTAAGGTGCAAGGCACCAGTAAGGTATTTTTTGAAGACTCAGCTAAAAATAGAATAGAAGCTGAATTTGCAGATTGCGTTAATCCTTGGTCTGATACTGATATTATGGTTAAGGTACCGATTAATGTGGTAACCGGTAGCTATTTAGTGGTGCAAACTTATTATGGCGAGGGTAAAAGCACTGACACTTTTCAATTAAGCCAAAATATCTATCCCTTTTTATGCGCCCTGCAGCCAAATTACGGCAAGGAAAACGCCAGTGTCAATGTCTCTGGCTGGAATTTTGGCGATTCCAATAAAACCATTTTTGGGGGCAAGGAATTTAATATCGGCAGCAATTTGTTTTTTGATAATACAGTTTTTGAAAATAATAAATTAAAAACTTGGACAAATAATCTTTTAACTTTTAATAATCCCATTAATGTATCGCCCAATCCCCAAATTCCAGTTCGAGTTAGTATTGATCCGCTTTCAGAGCCGTATGTTGATTTGCCGAAGCTTGGCATTTTTACATCAGGCGATGAATATGCAGATTTAAACACCAATAGCCAATATGATAAAGCGATTTATCCCGTAAAAGATAAGGTGGGAACTACGCGAAACGAACAATTATTATATAGCAATGAATTGACTTTTACACTGGCGCCAGTGATTACTGCTTTATCGCCTAATAATGGTCCGATAAATCAATGGGTCACTATTTACGGATATAATTTTGGCAATAATGAGGGCGAAGTTTATTTTGCTGATAAAAAAGCTACCTTAGCGCCTTGCCAGACAAAAACCTGGACTAATAATTTTATCATTGCCATTGTGCCGGCAGGCGCTAAAACAGGCGATGTTTATATAAAAACGGAAATAGGCATTGAAAGTAATCGCCAACGTTTTACTGTAAATACTAAGCCATTGGGCGCGGGTTTATGTTCAATCACTCCGGCCCAGGGCAGTATTGGCGAAGTTGTTTATGCATTTGGTGATCGTTTTGAAGAACCGCCCAGCGGTGAAATACAACCGGCTGATAGCGATCTAATTTTTACTTCTAATATCAATGCGCCAATTAGCCTCTGGTCTAATCAGAACATAGTGGCTAAAATTCCTACCGGCTCAACCAGTGGCGATGTAATTGTTAATAAAAAAGTGATTGTCGGCCAAGCCTGTGTTGGCTTTCATATTGCCGGTTTTTGTCCCAGCAATACTTATGAAAATGCTTACGAAATGGCGCCGAGCAATGCCGTGCCATTCACTGTCTTGAAAGATATTTGTACCAGCGGCTATATAGCGCGCGTTGATAAGGGTTTGGCGCCTGGACGGCCCAATTGGAATGCCCGCGATAATGGTTTCCCAGTAGAAGTGACTGATAAAAACGGCCAAAGTTTGTCTGATCCCAATATTTATTTAAATATTGTGACCATAGATTCAGCATCTGCTGGCGCCTATTTGTTTACTGCGCCTCATTATTATATTTATTATTATGGTTCTTCCTGGGGAGCCTCTGTGCCTGATAGAAAAAATACAATTTATAAAATCGGCACTGGCTATAAGGACACGGAGTTGGGCAGATTGTATAAAAAATATGTTTATGATCAAAGTTTAAATACACCGACAACTAGTCCGATGGGGGTCAATTTTGCTACCCATTCTTGGTATGCTGAGTCTTCTTATTATATGTCACCTTTTACCTCTCTTATTTCAATTGCCGGAAATTTATACGCCACTTCGCCAACTAGATGGGTTACTGATGATAATTGGTATATTCCAAAAATTGTTTTTCATGATGAAATAAGCAAGGGCGAGGATACTTATGCTTATGGCTTTGAATTTGTTAAAGTGCCCCAGCCCTTAATAATATCTAATAATGCTGATTTGGGTGGCGTCGGATATCTTATCAATTCGCCAAACTTTTTAATCACCTCCAACGGTAAAAATATTTTTGTGATAAGCTATGATCTGCCGGGCAGTCCAATTTCGGATTTAAAGGGTTATACGATTCAGGTCCTGGATGAAAATTGGAAAGAAGTGGAAAAATTTGAAGTTCCCAATTTACCGCAAACCAGTTATGATTACATAAATTTTTCAAATATATATTATGCCACAGGTATTATACTTGGCGGAGCTATTGCTGATGAACAAAATATTTATTTAAGGAATCAGTCATGGAATTATCGTTTGTTACAGGTTATAAATTGGCAGCAGAAAAAATGGCTAACCACTTATTTAGATGACGCATATTTTGGCGGTATTTCTGGCACTACCTTATTTTATCCGGGTCAATATGATTGGTTTAATAACAAATATTGGTTCGGGCCTTATGGCAAGCCAGATACGACTTTATTTAAAGATCCGACAATTCCCAATAAAAAGTATAATTTGTTATATAGTTTTTCGGCTTGTGCTATCGGAGCGGGGGAGTCAAAAGATCCTAGAACCTGCATAACTGATGCGGACTGCATTGCCTGCGGTACTGGCTTAAGCCGCTGTGTCAAAGGTCTTTGCACGCCAGTGATAAATAACTTTACGCCTCCACAAGGGGCGATTGGCACATACACGACAATTACCGGCTGTTACTTTGGCTGCAGAGAGGGTGAAGTTTGGTTCACGGGCAAGAAAAATTCCAGTGATGTTTATGCTAATAATGAATCAACTTTTTATCAATTTAATAATACTAATGACAGTTCTAGTAATAAATATGATCTGGTATTAAAAGAAACTGCCGTGGTTGAAGGCGGGGTCTTAAAATTGGATGGCAATAGCTATGCTATGACAACTAGAAATGTTGACCTTAATGCCAGGGGCGATGAAATGGATAGCGGCCTGACAATGTCTGCCTGGATTAATATTCCGGTAGGCACACCCTCTGGTACTTATGAAATAGTTACTCAAGGCGGGGGTAACTGGAATCCTTATAATTATTGGGGCGTTTATGTCAATGGAAGTTGGGGGCTGACATTCTATTCGTCTTTAGGAAATCAACCATTTAATAATAAGTTAATTGAATTAGGACAATGGACTCATGTGGCTGTTAGTGCCTGGTATAGTAAAAAAGACGATACTACTTATTTTAAATTCTATATTAATGGCGTGGAAAAATGGTCTTCTGCCAAGCCAGGCAATTTAATTCCGACAACAAGAAATAATATACCCCTCATGATCGGAGCAATACAATGGTCTGCTCCATCCCTGACCTATAAACCGGAACATCGATTTTCGGGCGAAGTGGATGAGGTGCGCGTTTATAACAGCGCTTTGGTTTTTGATGAAATAAAAAGAATCTATGATTTTGGTTACGAGAATGACAATATTAGAAATACCGAAGGTTATAATAAAAAAGGTATAAAAATAAGCAAACCAGAATGTAAAGATCTTTGGAAATGTTCTGGCTCTTACGATGGCACCACCTTTGATCAAGTTACAATCGAGCTCCCGGCCAGAGCGACAACTAGCAGTGCAGATGATGCCATTACAGGCCCGATTGAGATTGTTTCGGCTGAAAAACTTATGGATAATACGGAACATTTGCCGCTGGGAACTCCGCCTCAGGATAAAAATTTTATCGTCAATGATATTTTACCGCCTGGCCTTGCCTGTTTGCTACCAGATAATGGTGAAAAACTCACTAAAGTAAGAGCTGTGGGCGATTATTTTGGCGACACTGCCGGTACTAATGATTTTATTAATTTTAAACAAGATGATAAAGCAGAGGGACTCAAAATCAGTTCTTTTATCACCAGTGCCGAGCGCTCTGATTGTCCTGCTTCAGGCTGGTCAATGGGCAGTATTTGTTTTGCCGTGCCTAATGAGATAGAGGATATAAAAGATAACTGGGTATCGGTTATTAAAAACGCTGTTTTCGGCAATGAATTAAGCTGGACTTATAACATGGGCCTATGCGGTAATGGCGTGATTAATAAACCTTCAGAAAATTGTGACGGGGTTGTTCCTCCGCCGATAATTACGGATGATGAAAGAATTGATATCTGCAAGAAATTATTCAGCACTGATTATCCCCTTGAACAGATTATCAGTTGCACAGTACAATGTGCTGCCTGCGATTTGAAATTTTGCGTTGGCAATGACTGCAGATCTACCAAAGAACTTTGCGGTAATCAAACAATAGAATTTTATAAGGATATCCATGAAGAAGATTGCGATGGTACTAATTTAAACAATAAAAGCTGTGAAAAATTAGGATACGGACCAGGCGATTTGGCCTGTTATGCGCCAGCAGCAACCAATCAGTGTAAATTTGATTATTCTGACTGCAAATATGGTGCGCCAAAAGTTCAGTCAACAGTACCGGCTAATGGCGGTCCATTTTGCAGAAACGGCATTATTGATATTTATTTTGACAGCCAGATTGATTTAACAACCATCACAAAAAGTAATTTTGTCATTGGAACCTGCACTCCAACGCTTAGTGGGTTAGCTTATAAATCAGAGGAAAAAGGAATTTTTGCTTATTTGAAAAATATTGCCAAAAAACTTTTAGGCTTTAGCACCCCGGCTTCTGCCGAGGAAGTAAATGTGGGCGGTAGCACATGTGATATGTTTGCTAGCACAGATTATTTTTTAAGGACAACCAACCTCTATGGTCGAACGCAAGTTTCCATTATTTCCAAGGGCACAAAAAAATTATTAGATCCGGCCACAGTATATACCGTAGGAATTATTAGCGGCGCTAATGGCGTGAAAAATTTAAATGGCGTTCCATTAGACATAAGTAATTCGCCCATAGCAAATATCGGCGAGGCCTATGCTTTTGAATTTAAAACCATGGGCACATCAGCTGATTCGCAAAGCGGCATCTGCAGTGTCAAGTCCATTAAATTTAATGTTTATCGCCAATCTTTTAATATAAATGACACGACATGCAGTGCTGATGGTTCATGCGGAGTAGATCCTTGTCTTGACGGTACATGTTCGAGCAGGATAGCCGAGGTCAGAAATAATGATTTATTTATTTGCGCAGGCAAAGATGATTGCGAACTGGATATTGATTTTGATCAGGATAATCAAACTGGCGGCAACCAGCATATTTATCAAGCCATTGCGCAGTACTTGGGCGGAATGACTTTGAAAGCGACATATACCTGGTCAAAAACAGATAAATTAGATCCGAAAAAAGTTTTATCTTTATATAATAATCAGACCTATGATAATGGCGAGACCGATGGGAATACTATTGAACCGCCAGATCCCTACAAAGTAAGAAATAGCAATGGCATCGTCTATGTCACGGCGGCTGCGGTCAAAGAATCAATTGCTAAATTATCTGTTCAGGCTCAGGCCGAGGGTACGGTCAGCAGCCCGGCCCAAGCCCCTTTTACTGTCTATACATTGTTGTGTGAAAATCCCTGGCCGTCATTCAATGAAAAATTTCCGGTTTCTTCAATTATCAATGCTTATAATTATCAGACCTATTATTGCCGTGACGCCGGACCGCCCGGACCTGACGGTGATTTGCCGGCAGCCAAATACTTAAGCCCACAGGGCCAGAATATTTTAGCTAATACTGATTTTGAGAACGGCAATCTGGGCAGTTGGCTAGCCTTAGACGGGCTGACAACATTTGATTTACAACCTGTTTATGGAGATATAACTAATATCAGAGATGGTGCGCCCAGTAATTTGCAGGGCAGTTGGTGGTTAAATACCCAAGAAAATTTTCATAATTATCCCTGGCAGAATGTTAAGGATCCGGGACAAGGCTTATCATCATTAGGTGTTTTATCTTCCCAGGCCTTTATAATAGAGGGCGATCAAATTAAATTTAGAATCGGTGGTAGTAATAATGCCTGGGATCCTCTTGGCGGAGAATCCGGGGGATTAGCGTCAGCACCTAGCGGTGTTACTGCCGTGACTCTAGAAATAAAAGATCCTAAAGACCCAGATATTAATAAGCAGGATAAATTTTACGTTAAATATCAAGCAACTGGCGCTAACAGCCCGACAATGACAGAGAAGACCTTTGATGTTAGCGGCGATGTTGGTAAAATTGGTATTATAAGAATTTATGACAATAATGCTGGCGGTTATATTGCCTTTGATGATTTAAAACAGTGGAAAGCCGGTAAAAGAATAGATATCAAATATTAAAATAGAAATTTATGAATCATACGGAAAAGAAAAATAAATACTTGCTACTAATTTTTGCTTTATTTTTATTATTGCCAGCCAGTGCTTTGTGCCAAACCAATACCAATCAAGCACCGTCAGTGGGAACAGTTGAAAATCTTTCCACCTTAAAGCAGTACTGGTTTCCGATTGCTTCATATGAAGAAGTCGGCACACCCATTAGCCGCCCAGGCGCTGAATGCGAAAGTGTTGTTACTTTTGCAACTGACGATACTCCGCTTAGTTGTGCTGCTCTGCCTTCTACCAATGCCCCAATTGTCAAACTTTCCAATGGGGGAGCTTTAACATCTGGTACAGCAAAATTGAGCTATGCATTCACAGTCCCCGCCGCAGGCAGTTATGACTTTAAAATAAAAGTCTCCAATGATGCGGATAATTTTTCCAAATTAAGCCGTGAACAAATAGATTACATTCTGGCCAATGACGCCAATCACGATAATGTTTCTTATCAAATTGATTCTGCCAATGGTAATCTGACTGTTATGGAATATAGCGATTATGCCGGCAGTCTGGCCAGCAACGCCAAATATAATACTTTTCGCAGTATGATATTTAGTGTTTATATTGATGGCGAAGATGTTCAGCACAGAAAGGGCTTTATTGTGGTTAAAAATACTGACCCCAGCCAGCTTCAGGAAAGCTCAGTGGCCTTAGGTTCTTTAGAGACGGGTCAGCACACTGTTTATTTGCATTTTTTAAGTGATTATTATTTTGAATATCAAAGTGGCGCTCTGCCTAGCGGCTTTAAAAATTTTGCCACTACTGATTTAAATAAGGGAAGATGTTTGGGGGGCGCTAAGGCCGGAGCAGAATGCTCTATTGATAATGATTGTCCTGAAAGTGCTTGTCAAAAAAGCTTGGACACCAATCCGGTAATTTATTCAGTGGCGATTAATACTGTTCAGCCCTCCCTAGACGTAATCGGCATATTAGTATTTCCTAATCCCAAATCATTGGATCCTTTGACCTGGTACAATGAAAATACCATAACTCCTTCAGCAGATGTTGAGCAAATTACAGTTGATGGCTATCGCGCTGTCAGGGATGATCACACTGTTTATGTTGATGCCGCCAATATTGATGCCAATGACTCTTTTTATACCAATATTTATGTTATTGCTTACAATCTGGGGGCGCCGGCGCCAACCGTGGCTATTTTTAATCAAATGCTTGATAATTGGGTTTTTAACACAAATGTAATTGCTCTGGATCCATTAGTCGGAGAAACAGCCAAAGACAAATTGCGCCGTGATACCATTAGAAAATCAGATTTATATAATATTCAGCAATTATTAGAAAAATATAAGGCGGCAAATTCGGGTAAATATCCGGCTTTTGAAGCCGGCACTTATATCAAAGACCATACTATTTCTACTTGGCCTTCCTGGCAGGCAACGCTGGGCAATAAATTGGGTTCTGGTTTGCCTGTTGACCCGTTAAACATAATGACAATAGATAATCGCGAACCTTATGATTGTAATAATCCAGTGGAAAAAGCCAACTGCCAGAGCATTTGTTCCAGAGATGAGGGAGGCAACCCACTAACCGGCTGTCCGAGCAATCAGCAATGCGTTGGCAATCAATATTGCAGTATGTGCGAGCCGGGCTATGATGCTCAGACTTGCTGGGATAAAGTCGCGACCAAATTTGCCTTCCCTGATATTTTTTCCGGTTGTGATTTGCCGCGGACAAATATTTATAATGGAGCACTCAAGCTCGGCGCCTCAACCTGCACATTAGGTAAGACAGATACTGTTCCGTCCAAGCCATACTCTTTTGACGGAGCATATGTTTATCAATATACGGCCAAGGATAATGGCACAACCTACCTATTGAATTATCGACTGGAATACAAGGCCCCTGTTTGTTCGGCTGACCAGTGCTCTTTTGAGGGCACTTGTTATCAGGCAGGCAGTTGTTTGTATAATCCGCTAAACGAAGTTACGCCCATATATCCTAATTACAAAAATACCCAGTGCTTTTTAGGTCGCTGGGATAATTCCTGCAATAACGGCATTGTCCAGACAGAATGCGGCGAAGAGTGCGATCCTGGAGCGCCAACTGATACGCTTAGTTCGTATTGCGATGTGAAATTTGGTTCTCATGACTGGTACAATGAGGCAAATATTAATGCTTCTTGTACTGATCAATGCGTTTATACGGCGCCAAGTGGTACGGTTGAAGCCTATACCAAAGATCCCACATTATTAAATTGCGGCGGTTTTTGCGGTGATAAAATTTTACAGTCGGAATACAAAGAAAGTTGCGACCAGGGTCCCGGCGGCATTGTTCCTACGCCAGATCAGATAGTCGGACGCATTAATGGCGTGGAAGTGAGGGGTGCGGGCGGCACCAGTCAAAGTCTGCAATATCGATGTTCAGCAACTTGCCAGCCAGATGGCGGGTTTTGCGGTGACGGCCTGTTGCAGTCTGAATTTGAACAATGCGATAAAGCCAATTATATTACGCCAACGCCACAAGAAACAACAGAAGCAGTTGAGGGTGCTAAGCCCCAGTATGCCTGCGGCAAAATAAGCTCGGGCAAGGATTGTCAATTTAGCGGCGGTTTTTGCGGCGACGGCACTGTTCAAGATAAATATGGCGAGGTCTGTGATGATAAAGTAGGCATAGCCTGTAGTATTGACTCGGACTGTCCTGCTAAAACCTGTTCCAATACTTGTGCCGGAGGGGATAATGCCGACAAACCCTGTGCTGGCAGTTCAGATTGTCCAAAAGGAAGCTGTACTCCTGCTAAGCGCGTTTGCACCAGCAAGAACTGTAATCAATATTGCAAAGGCACTTATTGCGGCAATGGTGTGGTTGAGAGCCCTAATTCCAAAGGCGTAAATGAGGTTTGTGATTGGGCATCTGATCCGCTTTGTTCGCAGGATTGCCAGCATATAAAGATGGGCGGGACTTGCACTGATTCAGTCTACAATCACAATTGCATCGGGGGAGCTAATAACGGCAAGGGATGCAGTACTAATGCAGATTGCCCCGGCGGAACTTGTTCCACGCCTTGTAACCCGCAAACAAATCCTGACACCTGCAAACTTTGCGATAAAAATTTGTCTTGTTCGGTCAGGAATTTTGGCGACCTTGATTTAAAATGCCTGGGTACGCGTGGCAGCTTTGGTTGTACCAGAAATGATGATTGTATCTCGGGTTATTATTGCGACAGCCAAACCACTAAATGTGAAATGGAAGCTTCAACTTATTTAACGTACCGTGCGCAGGATATTTTGCGATTATATTTCCCAGGTGTTCCCAGAATTTATATTGATACAAATCCTTCCATCTGTCCTAAACTGGAGATTGTGGCCTTGAGCCAGGATAAATCAGCGGTCTTTGATTTATGCTCCGGCCTGTCCTGGGATTCTGCCGATAAGATTTCTAAAGACCAGTGGAAATACACAGACGCCCAAAACGCCTGCACAGGTATATTCAAATTGCCGACGATTGCCGAGCTTTATAGTTTAGTCAGTCAGACGAATTTGGGCACTGGCATTGATTTCAAGGAACAAGCCAATGCCTTGAAATTATGCGGCCTAAGATGCGGCTATAATCCCAAAGATCCGGCCACGCTTTGCATTAATTGCGGCGATGATAACTATATTTATTGGTCCAGCACTTGCAGCCAAAAAACAGGGACGACCTGCAATAAAGCGCTGGCCGTGAATTTCAAATATGGCAGCGTTGAAGAATATGATGTTAGTGAAGGCTTGAAAGTTCATTGTAAGAGAGAGGCACAATGCGGCAATGGCACGATTGAAGAAGGCGAAAATTGCGAATTTTATGTTGATGCTAACGGCAAATTGCTTGAGCAAAACATTGCCACCAAATGCACTGATCAGGGCTATGATGGCGGTTTTGTGCATTGTGACCCCATTAGTTGTATCCGCAGATATGATAATTGTTATTTAAATTCTGTGCTTGGCCAAAACTGCGGAACCATTTGCCAGAATAAAAAGAAGCTGGCCTGTAAATCAATCGGGCTTAATAATGATAAGGATAGATTTGAAATTACTGAAACCGGTTCAGTCATAGCGCAAACAGCCGATAATCAATTATTATATACAAAAGATGTAAATAATTGCGTCACTAATTATACAGAGGCAGGACAAGGCGGTTGTGACAGAGTTTTTAATCAGATTGGCGATGGCAAGTGTAATATCAGCGGTAGTCTGGCGCCATTTTTGGCCGAATATTCATATTGTAATTGTGATGAAATTTTCAGCGCAGAATCTTGCGTACCAAATACTTGCGATGAGCTTGAAGTGGGGTGCGGCGCGACTCCTAATGGCTGCGGCGGCACAATTGCCAATTGTGGCAATTGTCCAGGTGGCAACTGCGAAGCAGGCAAATGTATAGCCTGCACGCCAAGTTGCAGTTCGGGCGCGAGGTGTACTGGCAACAATCTTGAAGAATGTATAACTGAAGCGCAAAATTCCTGTTTGCATTGGGTTCAAACAAAGACCTGCGCTGCTGATAGAGATTGCAGCGCAACTCTAAAAACTTGTGTCAAAAAGTGTCCTGATAGCTGCACGGTTGGAGTGTCACAATGCGATGGCACCAATGCTTACAAAACCTGTGTAGCGCCGTTGGACCCCATAAATAATTGTCCCGACTGGTCAGTTTCGTCTACTTGCCCAACCGGCCAAACCTGTCAGGATGGAGCATGCAAATGTCCAACGGCAATTTGTACCAAGGATGCGACAAGATGTTCTGGCAATGATCTTGAAAAATGTATAGAGGATGCGGCAAATGGTATTTGCGCCCATTGGATTACCGAACCGGCCTGCAGCGGCGGTCAGACCTGTCAAAGCGGAGCGTGCGCTTGTGCTACTGGGTATAAAGATTGCAGTGGCACGTGCATACTTGACGCAAACTGTTGTAATGCCGATGACTGTTCAGCTATTTCGGGTCAGATTTGCAAACTGGATGGCAGTTGCGACTGCTCCGCAGGATATAAAGTCTGCGGTACTTCCTGCATTCCAACAGCAAATTGTTGTACCAGCGCTGAATGCACGGCGATTTCTGGTCAGACCTGTCAAAGCGGAGTTTGTGCCTGTTCCTTAGGAAATAAAGTCTGCGGTACTTCCTGCATTCCAACAGCAAACTGCTGCACTAATGCTGACTGCGCTGTTGACCAGACCTGCAATACTACGACCAAACAATGCGTGAGCTCTGCCAAAGCAATCACTGCTTTCACTATTCCTTCCCAAGTCGGCACAACAACAATCAATGAGAGTGCTAAAACAATCGCAGTGACCATGCCTCCTGGCACTAATGTGACTTTATTAACTCCAACCATTACTATTTCTGCAGGAGCATCAGTTAATCCAGCTTCTGGCACAGCCCAAAATTTCACCAGTCCAAAATCATATATTGTTACCGCGGCAGATGGTTCAACCCAGGCATATACGGTAACGGTTACAGTCATGGTTGGAACAGCCATAACGATTACTAATACCACTACTGAAGCACTAACAGATTATCAGGTAAAATTTACTTTAGCATATACTAGCTCCATTCCCACTCAATTAAATATTACTAACCAAAGCGGAACAAAAATACCATATTATATTGATACTACAGTTACCACTAATCCAAGACCAGTATATGTAAAGGTCCCATCAATACCGGCAAAAGTAGCTGGTACAAATGGTACTGCCACAATATATGTGGCCAAACCAATAACAGGCTCTTCTTTAGCCTCTGATGGCCCAGGAACTTTTGATCTGTTTCAGGATTTCTCGACTGGTGGTATTGGCAATCTTACATTACTTGGAGGTCAAGATAATTGCCCCCCCGGTGGCTCATATAGTTGCTGGGGAATGTATACGCTTCCTAGCGGCGCCCAAGGTTATCCCTGTAATGCCGATGTAAATGGAGCATCTTATTATGAAAAAATAGCCGGAAGAACTCAAGGCACAATATTTCCAAATGCAAATTATGATTGTTCTCTTCGCCAAAGCGTGGCGCTTGGGCTTCATTCTGAACAGACTTTTAGTGATAATTTCAGAGTAACATCTAAATTATTAGTTCCTGGGGGAAATAGTTATACAGGCTGGTTTGCAGTTGCTGGCTTGGGTAAAACATATTTAGCATTGTATAATGGCGGATCAAGATTTGGATTTTTGGATAGTGGAAGTTGGTCAAATATTTCGGGTACTGGAGGAAAAACATATACAGATTATATGACAAATTATGTAAAGATTGACGAGACTTTTGATAATGGACTTATTAAATTTTATATTAATGATTCATATGTATACCAGAAAAATTGGGGCACTGGTACTTATCCTAACCAACTGCATTTTGGTTTTTCTCCTAGCGCAACCGTAGCTGGCTTTGAAGCTCGTTTTGACGATATTAGGGTTTCTAAATTTGTTACATCAGAACCAACTGCAAACCCCGCATCAGTAACTTATTCAACCTTACCTTAGGTTCAGTATTATAAATCAACAATTTTATATTTGAACAAACATGAGCAAGGCCAGTCCGCGACCGGAGTTCAGACTTTTCCGCCTTTGGCGGAATCCGCCACAGGCGTGATAGTCTTTTATCTTGACCATAGCACTTGAAAAATATCTCAAATTTAACATATCAACCATATCAAATTGAAAAATTGGCTAAAACCATATATTCTCCTGGTTTTGTTCGTGGCTTTGTCTTTCCTCGGCTATAACCTGACTGCCAAGATAGAAACC
>CAIXNZ010000024.1 GCA_903920975.1 Candidatus Falkowiibacteriota bacterium
AAATTACCAAATCAACGCCGCGGCCGACACCGAGCCAATTAGCCACGATCGATGTTACTTCGGGAAAAATAATGACAAATGCCACAATAAACCAAAAAATTGTCCACAAAATTAATTCTTGTAAAGAAATAGCCTTGTCCTTGTAACGCATGGCTACACGGCTGATAACAAAAATGATAAATAAAATTAAAAGTATTTTTATAAGCATATTTTTATAAGTTTAAAGTTATAAAGTATAAAGTAGAAAGTTTTAAAGTAGAAAGTTTTAAAGTCGTACTTTATAAACTTTAAAAACTTTATAACTACTTTTTAGTTATTTTTGATAAAAATAAATCTTCAATAATTCTTATTCCTCCCCAAAGCCCCTGTCCATACTCTTGATAAATAATTTCCACGCCTACTTCCTGGTATTTTAAATCATACTGACGAACTTGATTCATGATTTCTGTAGCATGGGCCATGCCGTCTTGCCTGATATTAATTTGCTGCGCTGCCTTTTTTGATAAAGCGCGAAAGCCATTATGGGCATCACTTAATTTCAGGCCGGTAAAAAGCCAGTTAAAAAATATGGCCGGCTTTAAAATAAAATATTTTTTTAACCAAGGTATTTTTGATTTATTCTCCAAAAAGCGCGAACCAAACACTAAATCAGCTTGTTCATTTAATAATGGCTCTATTATTTTGGCAATATCCTGGACTTGATGCTGGCCATCGGCATCAAAATGTACAATGATTTCTGCGCCTAAATTTAAGGCCATTTCATTGCCTGTTTGCAAGGCAGCGCCCTGTCCCCGATTAACCATATGACTTACCGCCAAAACATTGTTAATCTGACAAATCTCTAAAGTTCTATCAGTCGAACCATCATTGATAACCAAAATATTTGACGTGAGCTCTTTCAAGTCTTTAATTACTTTACCAATATTTTCTTCTTCATTGTGCGCTGGAATAATAATCCAGACTTTTTGTGATAACATACTTTATAATTATTCCCCACTTTAGTGGGCCATATAGCCTGCTAAAGCAGGGTGTAAATATTATTTTAATTTTAGATAAGCTTCCACAAAGCCGTCTAATTTACCATCTAAAACCGAGTCAACATCCCCTTCTTCATAATTTGTGCGATGATCTTTAACTAAATGATAAGGTTGTAAAATATAAGAACGGATTTGATTGCCCCAGGCCGCTTCAGAATATTCTCCCCGCAGTTGCTTTTGTTCTTCTTCAGCTTTGGCCTCTGATAATTTTAATAATTTAGATTTTAAAATTTTCATGGCCCGTTCTTTGTTTTGCGCTTGGGAGCGCTCGCTTTGGCAAGCCACAGCAATTTTTGTGGGCAAGTGAGTGATGCGCACCGCTGATTCTGTCTTTTGTATATTTTGACCGCCATGACCTGAAGCTAAATAAGTATCGATCTTCAAATCTTCGGGTTTAATTTCAATCTCTTTTTCTTCAGAAATTTCAGGAATGACCTCGGCCAAAGCAAAAGAAGTGTGTCTCATGGCTTCAGCGTCAAAAGGTGAAATGCGCACCAGTCGATGTACGCCATTTTCTGATTTTAAATATCCATAAGCATTAAAACCTCTAATTTCAATTACAGCGCTTTTAATACCGGCCTCTGAACCAAAGGTCTCATCAATAACTTTGGCTTTAAAACCTTTTTTTTCAGCGTAGCGCAAATACATGCGCAAAAGCATCTGGGCCCAATCTTGCGCATCAACTCCGCCAGTGCCAGCATGAATGGCTAAGATGGCATTATTCTTATCGTTTTTATCTCTAAATAATAAATAAAATTCTAGCTTTGCAAATTCTTTGGCCAATTTTTCATATTCAGCTTCTAATTCTTGCCGTAAATTTATAGATTTATCATTGGAATCTGTCAGCCCTAATTCCAATAAATCATTTATTTGCTTTTTTAATTTTTGCCAAATTTCAATTTCATTTTTTAAATCACTGGCTCTTTGGCTAAATACTTTTGCTGACTTGGTGTCTTGCCAAAAATCCTTTTTGCTCATTTTTTGCTCTAAATCAGCTACTTCTGCTATTTTTTTATCAATGTCAAAGAAACTCCCAGGCCTCGGAGGTCTTGGTGCTTAACTCCTTGAGTTTATTAATTAATTCAGCTTCTTTCATAAATACGGTTTTTAAAGTGGAAAGTTGAAAGTTATAAAGTTGGGAGTGGAAAGTTATAAAATTGGGAGTGGAAAGTTATAAAGTGATGAGTTTATAAAGCTAAAAGTGATAAAGTTTAAAGTTGC
>CAIXNZ010000025.1 GCA_903920975.1 Candidatus Falkowiibacteriota bacterium
TCTCTTTGATATTTATTTCCTGCTTAGTTTCCTGATTAAGATATTTATCTTTTAAAAAATATTTGACCTGGCCCCTATCCTCAAAAATCCAATTCTCGCCGTCAACTGTTGCTGACTGCACGTCAAAATCGCCCGACAACTTGGTTGCCGCCTGATACGCTTCTGCTCGGTTTTTAACTTCTATTTCCAATATTAATTTCATAAATTTAAGCTGGTAATATTTGATACTCAACCTCTAAAGTAGCGGTTTCTAAATTAGTTTTCACAAAGCCAGGACTTAATACGACTTCAGTCCACACCTGGCCTGTTCCTGCACCTGCCGTGCCGTCAATCACGGTCTGCAATTTAGTGAATGTCCCGACGACTTCGGTTTTGCCGAAAACAAATGAAAGCAAAGCTCTTGCGTCATCGTCATCGTAGGTGTTAGAGAAACATGTCTTGCGAAATAGTTCGGTTGCTGGACTGCCTGAGAATAAGACGCAGTAATTGATTATGCCGGTATAAGTCGTTTCATTCGCCAGCCTGCGCGCAATGACGTTCCTGCCCGCCAGTTGGATTGTGTTTTTTTTCTTATAAGTCCGTTTCAACTCACCTGTTTCAGCGTCAAATACTTTGAATGTAATTATTCCCAAAACTCCGCCTTGTTCTTTTATTTTTTTCAGCATATTTATTTGATTAATTATTAATAGAAATATCCCTGATCTACCAAAGCCACTCTGTAAGGATCATCCATTCCAGTGGGTATGTAAGGCCCCAAGACGCTTATCGGCTCAACTCCCTCGCCCAGCGGATCCCATTCCGTTACCTCGCTTACTTGCACCGCTTCCAATAATTCCTGATTTTTATACCTTTCCCAGGTACCAACTATTTTCACCTTTTCGTAAGACCCGAAAACTCTGTCTATAACCTCGTCCTTTTTAATTTCTATCTTCTTATCATCGGCGGTTAATAGCCGTTGCAGAACTTCTATAATGCCCATGGTCTTTGTGGTCACCAGCGAACAGGTGTATTCCATTGCTCCTGTGTCAGGAACCCTGATCTGCGAATTAATGCGGTTAATGATAAACCATTCATCGTACCCCCAAATATCTGATTTTAAATGTATTTTCTGCCCCACGATCAATCCTTTTTCGTAAGTTTTAAAACTGCCTTCGGAAATCGTGTTTGCGTAAGCGTAAAGTTCAGCCTTGGCTCTCTGCCTTGCGCCCTCTTTGCTTTTAATCGAAGCGTCAATGATCTTGAATTCATACCTGCCGTCAAAGTCATCTGTTTTAAGCGCCTCAATTGAAGCGTCATCCTGCCTTGTGACGATTACCGGGGCGTATGGATTGCCCTCAATTCTCACTACCTGCCCGACTGTCGGCTTATTATCGCTTCGAAACTTCACCATTTTCTCGTTAAAGTTATACAGGCAGTCAACCGTAGTCGGATCAGTGATATTATCAATGCCCAAATCCTGCACAACACCAGCGACTTTAATCACCACGTTGTCGTATTTATAGCCGAAAGTGAAAACCTCGCCTTGTCCGTCAGCTTTTTGCTCCTCATAATTCGCATTGCCTTTATATTCTCCGCCTCGGACAATGATGACATTCCTGATCTGATCAGCTTTGCGGTTTAGAACCAGCGAATTAAAAATAAATTTGCCGCTCGTATCATCCAAATCAAACGGCGCAAAATTGGCTTCTTTTGAGAAAAAATGAACATCCTTGTCGTAATCAACGTACCAGTCATAATTGAACAGTTCCGCCAATTGCTTAATGCACTTGCTTGGGTATTCGTAATTGAAAGCGATATAGCTCACGACTTGCGAACAACTTACATTCACACCGGTAAACCCAGGGCAATAAACATCTAAAATATCAGCGATTATTTCAGCGACCGTCATATCCTCATAACTGCCGACCACCATTTTAGCGTCAAGGTACTGCGAATAATCCTTGCATTTAATCGCTCGTCTTAAAATCCTGCCCTCAATGCTTTCGTCAATCCCGATAATCGCTCCCCCGAAAATCTTTGTCTCGCCATCCATTACCACAACCTCGTCTAAAATATCCGGCTTATATGTTTTGCTTCCGTAATTCTTCAATTCAAAGTTCAAAGTATCTACCTGATTCGTAAGGATTGACTGTATCTTGAATTTCTTCCAGTTGATTTGGTCTGCTTTATCAAAGCCGTTTATTAATATCTGCATATTTAAATCTTTAAATTGCTTTTTACTGCGCTGATTACCATATCGCAAAGGTCAGTTGCCACTGATTCAGAAAATCCGAAAGTGCCGTTAAAGTTAATAGTGATTCCTCCCATGCCAGCGCCTGCTAAACCTCTTGATAATGGCACAACCGCTTCGGGTCCAGCTTCGCCGATCATGGCAATAGTCGGGCCAGTGACAATACCACCCTGCGCTAATCTCGGTATGAGCGGAATATCAGGTATACTAACAACGGCCTTAACTCTATTTTTAGCTTCATTAATTGCGCTGATAATTCTGTTTATAAAATCAACTATTGAATTGATTGAATTTTTAATTGTCTGTTTTATGCCCTCCCACGTGCTCATTACGCGCTCGCCCATAGCTCCCCACAAGGCGTCCCAAATTGCGCCTAATCCGCTCTTAAGGCCATTCCAAACGATAACCAAGGCATCCCACATAGCTTTCGCAAGACCAGTAATTGCTTTTGTGCCGACATCAACCACCAATTTATTCGCGTCCCACCACAACTTCCAAACATTTTTTATAAAATCAATTTGTATGGTAAATGTAGATTTTGCTCCATTCCAAAATGTAGAAAATAAATTTGTTATAAAATTAAGTACCGTGTCTAAATCAGTACCCCACAGATTAAAAAATAATTCCAAGGAGCCGATTATCAATGCGAGAGCGATATCAAAAACCATTTTTATCGCATCCCATGTAGACTGAAACGCCGCGATAAAAGGAGCAGTGAAAGAAACGGCGCTTGCGATAAGCCAAGCTAAAACTTCGCTTACCTTCGCTACCACCGCATCCCAAACTTGCTTAACGATTTTTTCTATTTCATCCCAATTTTTTATTGCCCAATAAATACCATAAATAGCGGCGGCAACTGCCGCACCAATGGCTATGAAAGGCAGTAATGGTATCATGGCGGCCACCGCACCGGCCGCTGCCGCCCAGGCCGCTGCCGCCCAGGCAATGAATGCGGGCACGAGCGCGCCTATAATAGCGCCGGCCACAGCCGCTAATACAACTTTGTGTTTTAAAAGCCAATCCGTTATTTCCTCTATTTTTGTAATAAATATCGGCAGTGTATTTGTGGTAAAAGTATTTAATTTTGTCATCAGTTGGGTCAATACTGGCAATAATCTATCACCGACAGTTTCTAAAAAATTTTGCCAATTTTGTTTTAAAATATCTACTTGTCCAGCGAAAGTTTTTGAATATGCCTCGGCTTGACCTGCCACCTTTTTTTGTATCTCTCCAAAAGTTTCCATTGGCTGTTGTCCCTTTGTAATTTCTATGCCCAATTCTTTGGCAACTTTTACATTACCCTGCATCGCCATATTTATTTTTTGAGATGCGTCCTCTAAACTAATTCCCTTTAATCTCGCGACATCTTGCGCAACCGCTAACATTCTTGTTGATAAATCTAAATCTCCCGTAGCCGTCGCAAATTTGGCAAATGCCACAGATGCGTCCTCATCATCAAATCCAAGCTTTATTGCCGCTTCGCCAGCCAGTTTTGCGCCCTGCGTAAAATCCAGCATTAAATCATTTACGGTTGTATATGCGTTCTTGTGCGCTTCACCGAAAGCTTTGGCCATTGCATTTACTTTAGCCATTTCCTTTTCCGCATCAGCGCTGGCTTTTACGGCCAATACTCCGAAACCAACGGCGGCAGTAGTAGCCGCCGCTAAACCAAAAGCGACTGCCTTTGACGCGCCTTCCGCCGCTTGCAAATTTAAACCAACCCCTTTTAGTGCAGATTCAGCATTATTAACGGCCTCAATTATAATTTTTAAAGTTGTATCCGCCATATTGACAAATTAATGTTATTTGGGTATTCTGAATTCAGATTAATTCGTTTATTATTAACGTTTATTTATGAAAAAAATCTTAATTATTTCGTTAGTTTTGGTTGGTATCGTATTAATATCCGGCTGTTCTAATGGGATAAAGACAACAAGCGATTTGAAAAAAGAATTAGCTCCAGCTAAAGCTGAATATGAAAAATGTGTTGCGGAAGTTAACGCTTATTCGGTTAAGTTTGATAAAGAATTGAGTGATTGTAAGAAAATGCCTGACGGGATCGCTTGTATTGGCAGCGAATGCAGTTTGAACGAAGACGGAACATATCCAGCAGCTCACCAGGAATGCAATATTTGTAAAAATTCGCAAAGATATAATGATGAAGTTGCTAAAATCAATAAATGCGGCGAAGATATACAATGGGATCCAAAGCAATTATCGTTAATTGATTGCTCAAAATTGCTGACTCAATAATTATTTAATTTTCTTCTGCAAGTCGGTTTCTTTTTCACCCTCACAATTCCATTTAATTCTCAATATTTCAAGCAACCATATCGGCTGGCTCAAATATTCTTTATAAGTCCATCCCATTTTTTCGCATATCACGGCAATCATCATTTTAGGGTCTATTTCCGATCTGCCAACTCTTAATAAATACCCGTAATTTTCAATTATTCTGTTTTTTTTTCCTCAGACAAGGGAGCGGTTATTGTGTTTACCTCCGCAACAATGGCTCTGTAATCCTCGGCCCTCATCTCTAAAATTTTACTTAAA
>CAIXNZ010000026.1 GCA_903920975.1 Candidatus Falkowiibacteriota bacterium
ACTTAAAAAGTTAAATTTAGATAAATAAAAAACTCTCCCGCGACGCGGGAGAGTTTTTTATTTAAGCCGCTATTTTAAGTTCTTGTTCTAATTCATTTGCCTTAGCCACTAATTTCTTATATTTATCAATTGAAATTTCCTGGCTAGCGCCGCCTGACTTTTGCAAGTCCTGTAATTCCTTGATTTTATCCATGGCATAGGTACGGATAGAATCTATCGAATTAGCTTTTTCATTAATATCTGACATTATTGGAACTCTATCAAGTACTTGATTTGAAGCCAAAACAGCCAAATCAATAAAATTTTCTTTAAGAGCACCTTTTTCCTGCATTTCTTCCTCGCACTTACTTATAAATCTTTTTAGTTTATCATCGGGCCATTTATTAGGGTTGTTTTGTATATCTTTGGAGTAGTTATTGATATTACTCAATACAATCTGCCATTCAGGGTTTTGTTCACCCAGAGTGCCAACACCTTCCACTCTATCGTCAGGAGAATATGGTTTTTCTTGGGTCATAATAAAAAAATTATTTATTTATACTCTAATTATAGCATTTTTAAACGAAAAAGTCAATATTATTAAACATTGATTATTGGTGGATTTTCGGTTAAAATTTAACTATGTTAAATAAAGATACGAAAATTTTAATTTTAGGCGCCAAGGGTATGCTGGGGCAGGATTTGGTTAAAATCTTGGCTGATTATAATCTGGTTCTTTGGGATTTTGCAGATATTGATATTACTGATAAAAATCAGCTTGATTCTAAAATAGGGGGGCTTAAGCCCAATATTATTATTAATTGTGCGGCTTTTACCAATGTTGATGCCTGTGAAACAGAAGTTGATAAGGCTACTATGGTAAATGGTTTGGCAGTTGGTTATTTGGCAGATATTGCTAAACAATTAGGAGCCACCTTGATTCAAATTTCTACTGATTATGTTTTTAATGGAAAAAATAAAAAGGGATATATTGAAATTTCACAGGAATTTTTGCCTCTCAACGCTTATGGCGCTTCTAAATTGCTTGGCGAAAAAGCTTTGGCAAAATTAGAAAAATATTATTTAATCAGAACCTCCTGGCTTTACGGCAAAAACGGCAAAAATTTTGTTGACACTATTTCAAAGCTAGGAAAAGAAAAAAATGAATTAAAAGTTGTCAATGATCAGGCGGGCAAGCCAACTTATACTGTTGACTTAGCCAGACAAATTTTATATATTTTAAGCAATAAATTGCCTTTTGGCATTTATCATGCAACCAATGAAACTAAGCCAGACGGAATATCTTGGTTTGAGTTTGCCAGAAAAATTTTTGAACTGGCAAGCCGGGCTGACTACGCCAGTAGAACATCAGCCCTAATCAGGCTGTGATCATCAGGATCAGGGAACGACCAAACAACTTTCTCTACTTTGTGCTGGTCGCCCCAGGTTACAAAATCACCAACCTTCGGAACGACAGGGAACCGGCCCGAGCCTCTAAACTCGCGTATTACGTCATTGCCAAGTTTGATCACTAGCCAGAAATGCACTCGGGTTGACCTCATCATCTACACGCCTCCATGAATCGCTCTGCTACGTCCTCCCAACGGAAGAAGCCATAGGCAGGGAGGAAGCGCCCGAAGTTATCTCGATAAGCCGACCGCATCCGGGC
>CAIXNZ010000027.1 GCA_903920975.1 Candidatus Falkowiibacteriota bacterium
AAATAAGATAAAAATGAAATTATAATAGCGGCTATTATTGAGTAAACAAAATTTTTCCCCCATTCACCTAAGCCACGGTCGTATTCCTGGTGCCATTCTTCTTGGTTGATTTTTTCTTTTAGCATGGGCTATATTTAAAAATTCTAAATAATTATTTTAATCCCCACTTTAGTGGGCCAAACGTAGGCCTGCTAAAGCAGGGTATAAATGTATTTGTAAATTCGTAGCAGATTCGTAAATTCGCATCCTATTTAAAATTGATTTAAAAATCTTAAATCACCACCTTGCAATAATCTGATATCGTCAATCTTGTACTTCATCATCACTAATCTTGTTAGACCTAAACCAAAAGCAAAGCCAGAATATTTTTTCGGGTCAATGCCGCCATATTTCAATACGCTAGGATGCACCAAACCGCATGGCATAAGTTCAACCCAGCCGCTTTGCTTGCAAACGGGACAACCCTTGCCGCCGCAAATTAAACACTGAATGTCTAATTCAAAAGCTGGCTCCACAAATGGGAAATAGCCGGGTCTTAATCTGACATTGACTTCTTCTTTAAATATTCCGGAAAGTAATTCTTTCATTACCGCTATTAAATTGGTAATGGAAATATCTTTATCAATCATCAACCCTTCCAATTGATAAAAAGTATGTTCATGAGAGGCATCAGTGGCTTCATTTCTAAAAACTCGGCCAGGCACCACGCAGCGCAAAGGTGCGCCATATTTTTGCATGGCTCTAACCTGTACTGGAGATGTATGGGTTCTCAATAATAATTTATCTTTGGCATCTATATAAAAGGTGTCCTGGGTGTCGCGCGCCGGATGCCAGGTCGGAATATTGAGAGCTTCAAAATTATAATAATCAGATTCCAATTCCGGACCATCCAAAATCATAAAGCCCATGGATTTAAAAATATCTTCCAGCTCCATGGCTATCTGCGTAACTGGATGTAAATGGCCCAGCTTATATTTTTCAACATTAAGAGTCACATCAATAAAGTCGCGCTCCAATGCGCTGCCATTATTTTTCAGACTTGAAAGTTTAATATCCAAAGCGCTTTCAATTTCTGTTTTGACTTGATTGGCCAGCGCGCCAACTTTTGGACGCAAATCTTCAGACACATCTTTTAGGTCTTTTAATAGTTTGGCCAGTTCCCCGCTTTTTCGGGAAAAATATTTATTCTTAATCTGCTCCCATTCCTCGGAGTTTTTTATGCCTTCAATCTCTTTCAAGGCCTGATCCTTTATTTTTTTGATATCTAATTCCATATTAGATTAAATTTTGCCAAAAATTGGACAAAGCGCCGCTATACCGCAAAATATCCTGAAAAGTTATGATAATAATTAAAATTAAGAGTAAAGAAAAGCCAATACCATGAATCAAACCCTCAATTTTTTGGCTGACTGGCTTTCGGCGGACTTTTTCAATTAAAACAAAAAGTAATCTGCCGCCATCAAGCGCTGGGAACGGCAAAAGATTGATGATTGCCAGATTTAATGACAGTAAAGCAGTGAATTGCAAAATATAAATCAAGCCAAGTTTAGCCACCTGGCCAGTTAAAACAGCGATGCCAACCGGACCAGCCACTTCCACGCCCAATGGTTTACCAATCAATAAATTCTTAATTATGTTATAAAACGCTACAACAAATTCACCGGTTAAAATTCCGGTTAATTTGAATCCGTTTAAAATTGCCAGATGGATCGGGTAAGATACTATGCCAGTTTCCACCAAACCCACGCCAATGCCGCCTTTGCCATCGCTGATGGCCGCGATCTGAATATCTTTTTCAACTGCTTTCTTATCATGCTCAAATTGAAATTTTACTGTATGACCGATTTTATCAGAAGTATATTGCACTAAATTTTTTACGCCTTTTATTGGCTGGCCATCAAATGAAAGTAAAACATCACCAACTTCCACGCCGGCTGCTTTAGCTGGTTTATCATCCAAAACAGAAACAACCTGAACTTTATAATCCTTTACAATGCCCAAATCCAATGATTGTTGGTCCACTGCTTGAGGCAAACCGACTAGAAAGCCAAAAGAAAGCAAAACAGCGCATAAAAGAAAATTCATGGCCACGCCAGCGACCAAAACTAGACTTCGGCGCCAAGGCTTTTTACTGCCAAAACTGTCTGGTTCTGTTCTATTTTCTCCATCTTCGCCTTTGATTTTGCAAAAACCACCAAGCGGTATCCAGTTGATTGAATAAATCACGCCGTCCTTGCCGGTTTTCCCCCAGATTCGGGGTGGAAAGCCAAAACCAAATTCCTCAACTTTCATGCCCATTTTTCTGGCAACAATAAAATGTCCTGCTTCATGAACAAAGACTAATATTCCGAGAATAATTAAAAATAGTAATGCTGTGGTAAGCATGTATTAAATGATTAATTTTTATACTATTATTTTATCTTAAATATAATGATTTAGCAAATGCCAGAAAAGGGGCTAACTCTTGACAAATTTATTTAGATATGATAGTATGAAAATAGAAAAAATTGCTGCAGAGGAGCGCTCCTGCGGCGTCGGGTTAATAAGGTTGGATCTTAGCGGACCAACCCCAGAGTTGCCACCCCGAAGAGGATGGCGCCCGATGGAGTAGCTGAGACCGCGCATCTCAGTGGCTTCCTAGGTCCCCGCATCATGCATAATTTGGGACCAAAAACTCATTTACAAGAACTGGGCGGAAGTGCAAACTTCCGCCCCTTTTATTTACTTGAAAAAATAAAAATAATTTGTTAAGATAATAAAAAAACAGTCCGCCTTCGCATAAAGCTTTGGCAGACTAAGGGAGGGATAAAATGTTGTGCAAAATGATACGGGAAGCTGATTTCGATTTCTGGGGATTATTTACCTATGTAATGCTTTATGGTGCCGGTCTATGCGCGGCCGGTGAAATAGCACTTTTATTTGCCATAGCAGCAATGCTTATCTGGCAAAAAATTTAAATCAAAAAGTCCTCTGCGATGCCAGGCTTCGGCCTAGACGAGCGGAGGACTTTTTCTTTTAACTGCTTTAATTATTTGGGAATTTCTTTTGGAGGTTGAATTTTTTCAGGAGGTTGTTTTTCTTTCCATGTCCAAAAATCTAGAGTACCACTTGGACATGCTTGGCCACAATTTATTGTCATAACGTCTTTACCATCATTATCGACGCAAGCTACTAAACAATCCCCTTGTAATGGCCCCAAATCGGGTATTGTATTTAAATTAGACATAGAAGGTTGCCTCACGCCTGTTGTTGAATTTACGTTAATAATTGGAGCCACTTCTTTTTTTACACAACCACTAAGCAAAATAGT
>CAIXNZ010000028.1 GCA_903920975.1 Candidatus Falkowiibacteriota bacterium
ATAAGACTTTAATGCTTGATTTAAATAAGAGTGAAGAGGAGTTATCGACTGGGCTGCATCCAAAATGGCGCTATAATATTCGTTTAGCCGCTAAAAAGGGAGTAAATCTAAAGCTTTGCCAAGAAGAGGAATTTGTAAAGTTCTATGATTTAATCGTGGATACTTTTAGGAGAAAGCAAAAAAAATTATTTAACCGTACGTATTATAATAAGTTATATCAGGACCATTTAACAAAAGTGTATTTTGCCGAACATGAGGGGAAAATTCTTTGTGCAAATATGATAGTTTTTTATGGTGATTCGGTTACATATTTATATGGCGGTTCGGCGCCGGATGATAAAAATTTAATGGCTCCGCATCTTCTGCAATGGGAGATAATAAAACTTGCTAAAAGTCTGGGTTATAAATATTATGATTTTTGGGGTATTGATGAAATCAAGTGGCCAGGCGTGACTAGATTTAAAAAAGGTTTTGGCGGCTTTGAGGTTGATTATGCCGGAAGCTGGGATCTGGCTATAGATAAAAAATGGTTCTTCCTTTATAAATTAATAAAAATGTTTAGATAAAAAAATCACTCCGCGTCGCGAAGTGATTTTTTTTATTACTTAAAATTTATTGTGTCTGGACTACTCCTTTATTTTTACCAAGGTTATCTGACTCTAAATTTGTGGTCAGGCCGGAAATCGTCTTCGTGATAACTGCTTGCGTTTGTGAATCAGTGACCTGAGCAGTAATTTCGGAGATTAGAGTCAAGATTTTATTGGCATCTGACATTATTGGCGTGATGGCAATTTCAAACTCCGCTGTTGATTCTTTGACTGTATTGGGAATGCGGGAAATTTGCCAAATTAATTGGTTTTGCTCTCCCAATACTAGATTGCCAGTGGAGACTTTTTCTTTACCTTGGTAGGTGACATAATCTGGTAATTTAATCTGGACTTTGACATTATTAATTTCATGCAGTGAATTTGTAAGGTTTAAAAAAACTTTATAGCTGGTTAATTGCCCGACAATCGGAGGGAGTGGGCCAGTGCCAATAGTTTCATTATTATCAGCAAAGTATTTAATTTGTGCGCTCAGGCCCAAATCTGTATTCAGTTCATTGATTAATGTATTACTCTGGACGATAACTTGGGCATCCTGGTTATTGATTTTATTAATTTGAGATTCAAAAAAACTTTTGACCTTAAGATCCTCATCTTTGTATTTTCTGGAAGCATCATAATTTTTTAAATTTATCTGTAAAGGTATTTCAATTTCGCCCTCGGGAATCATTAAGCCCAATTGCTCAATTTGTTCTTTTGTCCAAAGAATTTGATTATCTTGAAACGCACCGTTATTTTTATCTATCAAAGTCGACCAATCCAGAAGCGGTGAATCCAGAACAAATCTCACTTTAATATCGCCTAAGGTTTTATGGCTTTTATTTTCTAAGCTGAGCAAAAAGTTTAAGGTGTCACCAAAATTTACTGTTTTATTCTGACTTGAGCCATTTACAATTAAAGTAGCCAATAGGTCCCCCTTTATGATTTCAATATTATACTTGGTTTCTTTCTGATCTAGATAATCTTCAGTCGGGCCCTTTAATTTTAATTTAATGCTAAATTCCAAATTTTTACTTTCTTTAACGTCAAATTTACCGTTAAATTTTATTTGCCATTCTTGCTCGGGCAAAAGTTTTTCAATATCCCATGTTTTTTGCACGTCAAGGGGATTTGTTTTTTCCTTAACAATAGGATTTTTTTTGTCCGGCTGTATAGATTGGCTTTCTAGCAATGTAAATTCTGCAGGATAGTTTAATTCAGCTCTTAAATTATTTATTTCAGTATCTGGTGATTTATTTTTTATTTTAAGAATAAATGACGCAACTTCTGAATTAGCAGTCTGGGAAGGATACTCCAGTTCAAAATCAGCAAGAGAATCTGGTATTTCAGTACTAAAAGAAACATTTTTTTGGAATTCAGAATTAAAATTAGCAGGATAGTAGCTTAGGGTCGCTGAGATGGGCTGTTTGACATTTAATTGGGCTATTAATTTGCCAGTAATGGTTAGGGATTGTGTTTGTTGGCTAAAAATATCATCTAAGAGCCAGATTTTAATATTAGGATTGGGGTTGGTAGCACCTGGTTGTTTAATTTTTGACATTAAACTGGAATTTTCAAAAATAAAGCCAGCCGGCAGATAAACGCTAAGTTCAACCTTGGTTAAGCTAGCCACCTCTCGATTGGTTATTTTTATTTCATAATCTATTCTTTCACCGGAAGAGGCGTTAAAAGGAGCTTTTATTTCCAAATTTACTTTTTCGCCAGAAAATTTTGATTTTGGCTGAAAAGTCAGAAAGCCAAGTACGGAAACGCCTAGAATTACTAAGAGAACTATAATTAAAATAATCAGGCTTTTAAACCTGTTTCTTTTTTTATGATCTAGCTTGGCCATATTGGGCATCTGACCGCCCTCTTTGTAAATAAAATTCAGTTCCTTCTCTATTTCTTTTTCCTTGGAAATCTTTTTTCCTTTCAGATTTTTGTCGTAGATAATTTTTTTCTTGGCCAGGCTAATTTTATTTTCTTCTAATTCAGCCATGTTTATAATTTTTTAAAAATGATGGCTAAAAATTTATCAGCATTTAGGATATCGGAATAACTAAAGCTATTTTGATTTTTAGTCAAACCTTCTGGGTAAAGCGTATTATATTCAAAAGTCTTGGGAAAATTTATAGAGATATCAATTTTATAATTTCGTCCGGATTGTTTTTGCAGCAGTAACGAATATTTTTCTAAATTATTGACATCTCCGGTTAAATTAAATTGATTTTTTAATATTGAAATAATATCCTGGTTATTATTTTGGTTTTTATCAAAATTGAGTTTAAAGGGTAATCTATAAGATAAGGTAATAGTTTTTGTTTGTCCCGGTTCAATTTTAATCCAGTTGGCAAAAACGCTTTTATCGCCTTCATAATATATTTCAGTTTGCGAAAGTGGTTCTGTGTGTTTTGTGTCTGAGATTGAAGTCAGCTCTTCATCGGCTTTATAAATTTGCGGATCTACGTTGTCAAAAAGTTCACTTTCCATTGGTTCAAAGCCGGTAGCGCTGATAAATTCGCTGCCCTTGGGCGTATAAACACGCAGATAATCAATATTGGGTACGCCATAAAGCGCTTCACCTTTTTGTCCAGAATGAATTTTTGTTAAAGTCAGGGCATTTATTATTGAGCCATCATTTTGAATATTTACTTTCAAATTGGCGGTAACGTCAATTTTAGCATCAGTTTTTTCACCGGCAATATTTGTGCTGACAATGTCCAGATAGTCGCGGTCAGTTTTTTGAATCTGGCCACCCCAATTATTTTTCAAGACAAACTTTTCTAATGAGTAATTGTTAAAATAAAACTGAATATCTTTTTCATTTAAGCCAACAAAGGCCAGGTCTAAAATTTTAATTAAAGTATCCTTGTCTGATTGCATCAGTTTTGCAAGCAATTTTGGCGCCAAATCCGCGATGATTTGTTTGGGGCGATTGGCTGTTTTGTCATACTCAAATTCAACGCTTTTTTGAATTTCATCAATAAAATTGTTTGCACTGATAGTTTTGCCGTATTCGGGCATTTCAATCGGACCAGTTATTTGTAATAAATTTTCAACAAACGCAGCATTAATAAAAATCAATCCATCTATGGTCGGTCCGCCGCTTTTTTCATAAAACCATTTTAGTTTATCAGCCGAAACTGGCAAATCAGCAAACCAATTGGCATCTTGAAATTCCCAGCGTTGGTTCAAGATGCGCAAGGGTCGAGGAGCAGAAATATTGATTTTCAAACCAGCTTTGAGGTCATAGGGTCCGCCACCCGGAATACTAATTTTTTTAATATTACCGCGATCTAGATCGACTAGAGCATAACTACCTATAAAACCACCTGTTGGTCGCAACTCATTATTATTTTGAAAAAGCAATAAATAACGCTTTAAACTGTCTTGGCCAAGTATTTTTAAGGCCAGATCCGAATAATTTATAAAAGAATTTATATTATTTTCAACATTAGGTAAAAT
>CAIXNZ010000029.1 GCA_903920975.1 Candidatus Falkowiibacteriota bacterium
AAATCTAAAATTTCTAAAACAAATTTTAAGAAAGTATTCAATCAGGATATTGAGGATAATTTTAAGTATTCTTTATATGCCCTGGGTTATTTGAAGCAGATTAAAATTGATTATGATTATATTTATTTTTTGCCTAAATTGGATAAAGATCGTTTTATTTATGCCCTGTTCTTTTTGCGCGATGTAAAGAATAATTTTTTTACGAAATTTAAACATGGCTAATATTGGTTATATACAATTAAATAGAATATGTAATCAGAATTGTTTATTTTGTTCAAATCCTGATACTGGTGCAACCTTAAGTTTTGAGGATTTTAAAGAAAAAGTAGATGATTTTATCAAAAGAGATTATGAGGGCGTAATTTTAACCGGTGGTGAGCCGACTTTAATTGATTATTTACCTCAAGCTATAGAATATTGTGATAAGAAAAATATTAATTGTCGCTTGATAACTAATGGTCAGGTAACTAGCGATTATAATTATCTAGCAAATCTGGTTAATAAGGGTTTACAATTAATGCATGTCTCATTATATTCTTATAAGCCAAAAATTCAGAATTATTTGAGTCAGAATAAAAATTCTTTTTCCAATATAATTAAAACTCTGAAAAACGCTCGACGGCTTAATCTGGCACTTAATATTAATACTGTTATCAACAAATATAATGCCAATCATTTAGATAAAAATGTTTATTATATTATTAAAAGATTTCCTGAAATTAATCATTTTGTTTTTAATAATTTGGATCCCTACATGAATCGTGCCAGTAAAAATATTTATACCATTCCCAAATTAATTGATTTTAAAATTTCTTTAAATAAAGCAATGAACTTATTAGATAATAATAAGAAGACATTTAGAGTGGAGCGTGTGCCACTATGTTTTATGGGCGATTTTCCAGAAACAAGCACGGAGACCAGAAAAATAATTAAAGACGAAGAGCGGATAGTGTATTTTCTAGACGAAAAGGGTTTAGTTAGGCAAACAAAAAAATATTTTTATCATAAAAAGGGTGAGATATGCAAAGTTTGCAGTTTAGTGTCTATTTGTGCTGGTTTATATGCCCTGGGAGAATATTTTGACGAAAAGGAACTAATTGCTTTTCATAATAAAAGTTTAAAAAAAATAATTATTAACAAGATAAAATATGGCTCGGTTTGAAAATCAAGAAATAATTGAAAATATTTTGATAAATTTAGCTCAAATGTTCGCAAAGTGGGGTTTAGATAATAAAGATTGGCTTATTGATAATAAATTTTTTTTCAGGCCTTATCTACATGATCATCCGGCTACGGCTTTCCATAAGCACTTTCATATTTTAATAAATCGGGATAAAATTCCAAAACTTATAAATGGTTCTGCGAGGGAAATAATCTTCCCGGCAAATTCTTCGTATTTACAAGATTATTTATTATTTATTGATAAATTTGTAGAAATTCAATTATTTCCCAAAGATAAGAAGGATTATAAAAAATTTCAGCAAAATTGTGAAATAATAAATTTGGGTAATTATAAAATTCAGCAGCTGAATACCCTGAATCAGTTCAAAATCATTTTTACTAGAGCTCTAAGAGATCAAAAATCAGCCAGCTTGGTAGAAAATAGCATGAAAAAAACAGCTTTTTCTTCTGTAATATTGAACGAAGAATTAGCGAATTATTTATATTTAGGTCATTTGTACGCAAAAAAAATGAGCGATTTAAGCTTGCTAAGGTTTATTAAAAAATTTCAGGAAAACAGACCAAAAAAAGTTATAGCAACAATTATAAATAATATCAAAATGAGAGGTTATGTGAAATTATTGTTTGAACAAGATAAAAATATTATTATTTCTAAAAAGCAAATATTAATAGTAAAATATTCGTCTCCAAAGCTAATCCCCGTAATTTTGAAATCTGGCGCAATAATTTGTGAACAAGGAGGGATAAATTGCCATACTGCAATTGTCTGTCGCGAATTCAATATGCCATGTGCAGTCGGTGTAGCTCATATTTATGATAAGTTCCGCGAAGGTGATTATATTGAAATAAATCCAAAAAATAATTGCATTTATATATTAAAACCCTATAAATTATCTAGATAATTTAATTATAAATAGAATGAAGCGAGTTGATATTAAAATAGGTTTCCAATGTAATAATCTTTGCCAATTTTGTGTTCAGGGCGATAAACGTTTTAAGTTTAAAAATAAAACGCTAAAACAAATTACCGATGCTCTTGATAAAGCAAAAAAACAAGGTAGCGATGGTGTCGTATTTACGGGAGGAGAACCTTGCCTGCATCCAGAAATTTTGCAAGTAGTAGAACATGCAAAAAAATTAGGATTTTCAAGTATTCAATTGCAAACTAATGGTAGAATGCTGGCTTATTTAGATTTTTGTAAAAAGTTAATAAAAGCAGGTATTAATGAATTTTCTCCGGCCCTACACGGTTCTACGCCAGAAATTCATGACCGATTAACCAATAGCCCGGGAGCTTGGGAACAGGTAGTTCACGGTATAAAAAATTTAAAATCTTTAGGCCAGCATATTCTGGCTAATACGGTTATTAACTCCATTAATTATAAGGATTTGCCCAATATAGCTAAATTACTGGTTGATTTAGGCGTAGATCAATTTCAGTTTGCTTTTGTTCATATTATTGGTACGGCTGGCAAAAATAAAGACTGGATTGTGCCTAAAAAAACAGATGTAATGCCTTATGTAAAAAAGGGACTAGATGTTGGCCTTAAAGCGGGTAAAACAGTTATGACAGAAGCCATCCCATATTGCTTAATGGATGGTTACGAAGAATATATTGCTGAAAAAATAATGCCCGAGACTAAGGTAGTTGACGCCGAAGGCGTGATTGAAAGCTACGCTGATTATCGTTGGAATGAAGGAAAGGTCAAGGTGGATGAATGTAAAAAATGTAAATATTATAATGTTTGTGAAGGTCCTTGGAAAGAATATCCAGATATTTATGGCTGGGAAGAATTTAAGCCGATGATAAAATAATCAGATGGATTTAAAAAAAATTTATCACTACTTAATACAACTAAAAAGAAATAAAGGGGAAATAAATATCAAACAAGACTTATTACCACGTTTTGCATATTTTTTAAATACTCCAAATTTTTATAGAGAATATAATTATAACGAGGTAATTAATAATAATTTTGAAAATAAAAATCAAAGTCAAAGAATCCTTTTAATTAATTTTGATTATCATGATTTTATACAGTCGTATTTTTTTAGAAATGAAGTTATCAAATATTGTAATGCTCACCAATTCAACGTAGATTGTCTTTCTGCTTTTCCATACAAAAACTATCAGTGCGAGTTGGATTATTTGATGAAAGAGCCACAAATAAAATGCGGACAAGAGTGGCTTTTTCCGGTTGATAATAATAAATGGAAAGAAATTTTAAAAAATTTACTTAGCAAAAATAATTATTCATTAATTATTTTTAATGGCATTAATTATTATTTTTATTATTTTTTTTCATTATATCCAGAATGCAAAGGAAAAATAGTTATTTATGATCCCCATTTATTAAGTGGTAAAAATGATTGGCGGGATATACCAGAAATTGACAATCGCGAATTAAAAAAAGGGGGAATTACCATAATTGCTGATGCTAATTCGATTGATTATAGAAATATGGGCCTCAGCTGGTTTAAAAATATTATTTCTCACAAATATGCTATACCTTCCTTTTTAAAAAAATTTTATCAGCCCAAAAAAGAATTTACCAATAAAATATTTATGGGCGGTGATACTCGTCGTGACTATCAAGGTTTATATTTATTAGCCAAAGATAATCCTAATTCAATGTTTAGTGCCTGTACTAGTCAAATCTTGAATTTGTCAGCCAGTAATTTAAATATTTATAGCCGGCAACCTTATTTTAAGTTTTTAGAATTATTAAATTCAAGCGATATCAGCTTAATAATGTTAGAAAATGATGAAAAAAGTTCAGGTATTATAGTGCTAACACTATCGTTAATGCTTGGTAAAATTTGTCTAATTAATGATTTCAAATCAAAACATAGATATATTAAAAATGGTTATAATGGTTTATTTTTCTCTGATCATAAAAATTTAAACGAACTAATCAAGAAGATCACTGCAAATCCTAATGCTTATGCCAGGATAGGCGCTAATGCCTCTAAAACATTTGACGAGAAACACACGCTTGAAAAGTTAGTTGAAAATATTTTTAAATGCATGAGTGATAATCCATAATTTTATATGCTAGAATTTTTTCATATTATTAATCAAATTACGGATTTTTTGTTTTCGTCAGGCTTTTTGGCTATTGGAATTATTTTATTAATTGGCTTAATTATCACTGTTGAAGATTTTAAAAGCGGGAAAATTCGTAATAAGTGGATTATGCTCGGACTTTATCTGGGCAGCTTATATTATTTACTGCTGATAATTTTTACTATTTTAGGCAGTTTAAAAATTCTAAATGTGGGTCATTTTCAGCCGCAATACTATTTATATATTCTGGCCTATACAGCGATTGCTTTTATTTTAAGTTTTACTTTATGGCATTTTAAGCTTTGGGCCGGCGGAGATGCCAAGCTTTTCACACTCTATGTTTTTTTGATTCCCTTAACTTATTATGCAAATGCTTATTTCAAATATTTTCCTCAGTTTAATCTATTAATCAATATTTTTGTTCCAATCTTTATTTATTTAGTTATTAAAATGCTTTTATATCCGCTTCAGCTCGGATTTAATTATTTGAGAAATCCTCAATTGCTTCAAGAATATATCGGTAAATACACTTCAAAATACAAAATCAACAAAACTCAAATAAAGAAATATGTAAATATTGCGCTCAGTTTTTTGTTGATAATGATTTTTTTCCAAATTTTGCGAAATAGAGTTGGAGAATTCATAGACCCATATTTGGGGCAAATGGTAGCGTTCGCTTATTTTTTTATGGGTTATGTCCTTTTTCAGCCCCTGAGAGCTTTATTGCAAAAGCGAGTAATTTTGGTTTCAATTTTAATTAGTCTTTATTTTATTTTGGGCTATATTTTTTTCCGTGATTTAGTTTATAAAGATTTACATAAAATTTTTGCCTTGCAAATATTGATTATGTGTACATATTTTTATATTTTCAAATTTGGCAGGGAAGCGGGCAGGTTTTTGTATAATTCGGCCGAAGTCAGAATGATTCCCCTACAGCAAATCCAGGGTGGGATTTATATTAATAAAGATTATATCAGAAAGATGATGGGTGATAGAACGGATTTAAATGTTTTGCGCAAAGAATTAGGTCAGGTTTTGGAAAAAGACGATCAGGAAAAGCTTATGAATTTAATTAGGAAAAAAACCGATAAAATTCAAAAAGAAAAACAACAATACCAATTATTAATGCGTCTTAGAAATTTAAATATCCAGGCTATACCTAATATGGTTAAAGATATTTATGCCTATAAAAAAGACAGATTATTAGAAAAAGCAGTGATGGAAAAAGTATCACCTAAATTAAACGATAAACAAAAAGAAGTCTTAGATAATATAATGCACAACACTGATGATGTTAAAAAATTTCTTAAAACCATTTCTGGCAAGTTAACTGAAGATCAGGCACAAAAACTAAAAGAAATGATTGAAACACGCAATGATGAAGTTGTAGCTCATGGCCAGCCGCCCATCAAGCATATTATCTTACACAAAACCTTTTCTTTTGCACCATTTATGCTCTTGGGCGTTATTATTACCTTGGCCACCAAAAGTTCTCTAATTCATCTCTTATATCAATATATTTTACGACGATAGACAGAAGCAGTTTTTATAGTTATAATTTTTATATGATTAATCTTTATAATACTTACTCAAAAAAGGTTGAGGAATTTCGGGCTATTAATGGCAATAAGGTGGGCATGTATACATGCGGGCCCACGGTTTATGATTATGACCACATTGGCCATGCCTGGAACTATACTGCTGCCGATTTATTGCGCCGTATGCTTGAATACAGCGGTTTTAAGGTGAAACAGGTGATAAATATCACTGATGTGGGCCATTTGACCAGCGACGCTGATACTGGTGAGGATAAGCTGGAAAAAAGCGCCCGAGAAACCGGTAAAAGCGCAGTGGAACTTGCCAAATTTTTTACCAAAATCTATTTTGATAATAGAAAAAAATTAAACCTGGAAAAGCCTAGCGTGGTGGCCAAAGCCACTGACCATATTAAAGAAATGATTAGACTCGTTCAGATTTTAATTGACAAGGGTTTTGCTTATACAATCAGCGATGGCATTTATTTTGACACCTCTAAATTTCCAGATTATGGCAAGCTTTCAGGCAATACCTTGGAAAGTTTAATGGAGGGCGCCAGAGTAGAAGCCAATCCTGAAAAAAAGAATCCCACTGATTTTGCGCTCTGGAAATTTTCACCGCAAAATTCCAAAAGACAAATGGAATGGAATGCTTTTGGTAAAATGGGTTTTCCTGGTTGGCACATTGAATGCTCGGCCATGAGTATGAAATATCTGGGCCAAACACTTGATTTGCATACTGGCGGAGAAGATAATATTTTTCCGCATCATGAATCAGAAATTGCCCAATCAGAAAGCGCCACGGGCAAAAGATTTTCTAATTTTTGGTTTCACACCAGATTTTTATTGGTTGACGGTTTAAAAATGTCCAAGTCCTTGAAAAATTTTCATACCATTAAAGATCTAGAAGACAAGGGTTTTTCTGCTCTTGATTTACGGTACTTATTTTTACAAGCACACTATGCCACACCCATAAATTTTACCTGGGAGAGTCTGGAAGGTTCAAAAATAGCCAGAGGAAAGTTAAATGATTTTGTTTTGAGTATTAAGGGCAAAGGCAAGGTTGATAAGAATTATAAGGAGAAATTTTTGGAAAAAATAAATAATGATTTGGATTTGCCAGGCGCTTTGGGCTTGGTTTGGCTAATGATAAAAGATGGCAAAGTTAGTGATTTGGATAAAAAAGCGACTTTATTTGATTTTGATAAAGTTTTGGGACTAAACTTGGCTAAGTTGAAAAAAGAAAAAATTCCTGGCTCTGTTATGAAGTTTGTTAAAGAAAGGGAAATAGTGAGAAAAAATAAAGACTGGGCTAAATCAGATGAATTAAGAAATAAAATAATGGAGCTAGGCTATTTAATTGAAGACACGGCGCAGGGTTCAATTGTAAAGAAAAAATAATTCAAATAAAATGTCACCCTAAAATGGGTGACATTTGAAATACATGAAAAATTTTTGGTTAAAATTAAAGAAACCGATTATTGCCTTGGCGCCCATGGCAGGTATTACTGATTCGGCTTTTCGGCAAATCTGTAAAGATTTTGGCGCGGATTTGGTTTATTCTGAAATGATTTCAGTTGATGGTTCGCACTATAAATCAGCCAAAACCTTAGAACTGATGAAATTTAATAAAAAAGAAAAGCCCATTATTGTTCAGTTATTTGGCTCTAAGCCGGAACTTTTTAGCGAGGCCGCAAAAATGGCAGAGAAACTTGGCGCTGATGGCATTGATATTAATTTTGGCTGTCCCGCACCCAAGATTTATAAAAGTGGCGGGGGAGTGAAATTAATGCGCGATTTGGATTTATGCTATGAAATTATTAAAGCAACTTGTGAGGCAGTGAAAATCCCGGTTTCCATAAAAGTCAGGAGTTCAATTATTTTGATTAATTCAAAAAGTAATGTAACTGCCTTAGATTTAATTGAAAAAATTAAAGATTTACCAGTGGCTGCGGTAATGATTCATGGTCGTAGTTATGAAAAAGGATTTAGCGGCTCCGTGGATTTTGAAATTATAAAAAAGGTTAAACAAAATTTTTCTGGAATTGTTTTGGGTAATGGCGGTATTATGAGTCCTGAAAAAGCCAAGGAAATGATTGAGCAAACAGGGGTTGATGGCATTGGCTTGGCACAAGGAGTTTTGGGCAAGCCTTGGCTATTTGAACAAATTAAAAGTTATTTGAAAACCGGAAAATATAAAGAATATAATTTTTCGCAAATAAAAAAAGTGGTACTCGCTCATGCCAAATTAGATTATAAATTAAAAGGTCCACAGGGCATTTTAGAAATGAGAAAACATTTGGGCTGGTATTTTCGGGGATTTGAGGGCGCAAGCGCTTTGAGACAAAAATTGGTAAAAGTGGAAAGTTTAGAGGATATTAAAAAGATTTTGAAATAAAAAACGCTTTGGCATAAACGAACGTTTCTGTAGGGACCCCGCGATGCGGGGTCCCTACGTTTGTTTCACAAATGCCAAAGCGTTTTTTTATATCCACTTTTTGTATCTAAAATATGTATACATAAAGACAGAAGCAACAATCATGATGCCAACAATTTTCCAAAAATCCATAAATGATCCGATAAAGGGCATATATTTCATATCAGTCATGCTAAAAATACTAGCGATCAATGTTAGGGGGAAGACAATGACTGAAAAAATTGTCAGGGTCCTCATGATGTCATTAAGCTTAAAAGTAACCAGGGCGCTATTAGTATCTTCCAGGGCATTAATGGTTTGTTGATAATTTTCCAAAATGTCCCAGATCGTATAGACATGATCAAACAAATCAGAATAATAATTATCAATTTTTCCCTCTTGTTTATTAAACAGCTTTAATTGCAATTTAATGAAGTTTTTTAAAATATTTCGATGAAACTGCATGATCTTTCGGAAATAGACAATATTTCTTTTGACCACTAAAATTTCCTTGACCATGGCGCGTTCTTTGCCTGCAAAAATATTTTTTTCAATAGCATTTATGTCTTCGCTGATATGATCGGTCATGGGCAAAAGAGAAACATAAAGCCGTTCTAAGATTTCATAAAGTAATATGGCGGGATTATCATTGAAATATAAATCACGGTCATTTTTTTCTTTTTGACAGGTGGTGAAAAAGCTTTTTAACACATTGAGTTGATCGTAATGAATGGTAATCAAATGATCTTTGGTAATAAAAATATCCATTTCCGCCGGAACAATTTCGCGGGTCTTGCGGTTATAAACGGGAAAAAGCAAGACTAAAAAAATATAATTGGACTGGATATTAATTTTAGGGCGCTGGGCATGCTTGTGCGCATAAGAATCATTAAGGTCAAATTGGTTAAATTTGAACTTTTTCTTGAGGTAGGAAATCTCTTTTTCTGAAGCATTAAGGACGTTTAGCCAGCTAAATTTTTGTGTTTTTATTATTTGGGTTTGCGGCATTTTATTTTGGTTTTAGTTTAGCCTTATAGAGTTATAGAATTATAGATTATTGCCTTTAAGTCCTGTAATTGTACCATTATTATAACATAAAATTGGCCTTTTGGCGAAATCCACTGGCCAGGACTTTAATTTTTGACTTAATTATGCTATATTTACTCTAAGAGAAGCTGATTTTTAATTTGTTTAAAATGGCTAATAAAGACACGAATATCAGGAAGATTTCTGAATCAAAACAACAAGAAGAATTAATAAGGCCGGAAGAAGTTGAAGTACCGGTTAAGATTGAAGTTGGGACCAGGCCGGAAATGCCCAGGCCAGCTGAAGCGCCGTCGAAAAAGGGAGAAGAAGGCGTACAAGCGCCAGAATTACCATCTGCGCCAGCAGTCACAGCGCCAATTAGTCCGGCCAAAAGCCCGGTTTTGGAGAAAATTGAGGATGTCCTAGAAGAAGATTTGGAAGATATTTATTTTCAGCTGCCACAGGAGAAACAAGCAGAATTTGCCCAAAAGGGCGAGCAGACTGCTAATCAGATTGAAATACTACTGGGTCATGTGAAAGTTAATTTTGGCAAAATTTTAGATCTGATTAAAAATTGGCTCAGATTTATCCCGGGTGTTAATAAATATTTTTTAGAACAAGAAGCCAAGATTAAAACTGATAAAATTATAAAAATCAAAGAAGAGGGCGGTACTATCGGTAACGAACAAAATAAAATTTAAAAATAAAAAACAAAAATGCAAAATTTGCTACAACAAATGGATTTGTTTGGCATCCAGGGATCTAAAGAGTACATCTTTTTGGGTCTTATTTTAGTTATAGCAATTATCGTCATTTATTTATTAATGTTGGCGGTCAGACTTGTTGTGCGTTCAATTTATAAAAATTCAGCATCTTTCAAACAAATTGTTTTATTGGTGGAATTGCCCAAATACGAAATGGTGGAAAAAAATGAGGCGACCAAGCCCAAAACTCAGCAGGAACTGGCAGAAAAAATCAGCGCCATGGAAACATTTTTTTCAAACTTAGCTGGCATGCGCGCTCAAAAGGGTTTTAAATATTTTTTTGTGCCGCGTTCAGACCATATGGCTTTTGAAATCGTGCTTAAAGATGGTTTGATTTATTTTTACGTGGTGGTTAATAAGGGCTTGAAGGATTTTATTGAACAGCAAATTGCCGCCCAATTTCCGCGGGCTGTCATTGAAGAAGTTGAAGATTATAATATTTTTAATCCGCATGGCGTTATCAAGGGCGCTATGCTTAAATTTAAAAAAGAATATATTTATCCCATTAAAACTTATCGCAAGGCAGATACTGACACATTAAGCGCACTGACAAGCGCCTTGAGCAAGTTAGATAAAAATTCTGGCGCCGCCATTCAGGTGATTGTCCGTTCTGCCACGCCAGACTGGCACAAGTGGGGGCAAAAGACCGCTTCTGTCGCACATCAGGGTAAAAAATTATCCGAAGCCATTTCCGAAGCTCGCGGTTCTGGCGCCATGAAAGTGGCCAGCTTTATGAAATATTCTGGCTTAAGCAGTGAAACAAAAAAACCTGGAGCCGAACCAGCCAAGCCATATCAGCTTTCAGCCATGGAACAGGAAATTCTCAAAGGCATTGAAGAAAAGGCTTCTAAGGGCGGACTGGATGTTAATATCAGGGTTATTGTTTCAGCTGATACTCAAGCCAAGGCCGATATTTATTTGGAAAATATCTTAAACAGCTTTTCGCAATTTAATATTTATGAATTTGGCAATGCGCTTAAGCGTTATACGCCTTCAACAAAAAGATTGATTAATGATTTTATTTATCGCGAATTTGACGAGGCCGGTAAAATGATTATGAACACCGAAGAATTAACTTCAATTTATCATTTTCCTTTGGGTCATATTGAAACACCCAATATTGTCTGGCTGACTTCGCGCAAATCTGCGCCTCCGACCAATATGCCGGCCGAAGGCTTACTTTTAGGTATTAATGAATATCGGGGCATTGAGACTGAGGTGCGCCTCAAGCGAGAAGATCGCCGCCGCCACCTTTACATAATTGGCATGACAGGCACAGGTAAAACTTTTTTGCAGAATAATTTGATTATTCAGGATATTATAAACGGCGAGGGCGTGTGTGTGGTTGATCCGCATGGCGATTTGGTTGAAGAAATATTAAATTATATTCCCAAGGAGCGGGCCGAAGACGTGATTTATTTTAATCCGGCTGATACGGAAAGACCCATGGGCTTGAACATGCTGGAATTTTATAATCCAGAACAAAAAACTTTTGTCATCAATGAAATGATGAATATTTTTGACAAGTTGTATGATTTGAAAACAACTGGCGGACCGATTTTTGAACAATACATGAGAAATGCCATGCTCTTAATCATGGAAGATCCGGATTCAGGCAATACTTTGATGGAAATACCCAAAGTTTTGTCTGATGAAGAATTCAGGAAATTTAAATTGTCCAAAACCAAAACAGCCGTGGTCAAGGATTTTTGGACTAAAGAAGCGGAAAAAGCCGGCGGTGAAGCTGCGCTGGCCAATGTTGTGCCTTATATTACTTCCAAACTGACTTCTTTTATTGCCAATGATATTATGAGGCCGATTATTGCCCAGCAAAAAAGCGCTTTTAATTTTAGGCAGGCCATGGATGAGAAAAAGATTATTTTAGTGAATTTGACCAAAGGCAAATTAGGAGACATCAATGCTAATCTTTTGGGCATGGTTGTTATTGGTAAAATTTTAATGGCTGCGCTGTCGCGCGTTGATGTGCCGGAAAATAAGAGATCAGATTTTTATCTAAATATTGATGAGTTTCAGAATTTTTTGACTGAAAGTATTTCTATAATTTTGTCAGAAGCCAGAAAATACCGCTTGTGTTTAACAATCGCTCATCAGTTTATCGGGCAATTAGTCAAGGGCAATGATACTAAAATTAAAGATGCAGTTTTTGGCAATGTGGGTACGAAAATCGCTTTTAGAATCGGCGTGGATGATGCTGAAGTTATGGCCAAAGAATTTGCGCCGGTTTTTAATGAATATGATGTCATGAATGTGCCCAGATACAGTGCTTTCATTAAGATTCTAATTGATAATGCTAATCCAGCGCCATTTAATATTAAAGTGCCAGGCCCTGAATTTAGGCCAAGGCCTAATCCAGAATTAGCTGCTTCCATAAAAGAGCTTTCGCGCTTGAAATATGGCAGGCCGCGGGAAATTGTGGAAGCTGAAATCACAGAGCGCGCTAAAATGGGTTCTAGCCGGGACATTTTAAGCGAGGCAGAAAAAAAGTCAGATGAAGATGAAGAATTTATTTTTAAATAATTTATGCCAAACAAAAACCAAAATCTTGACACTGTTAATATTGCTCAAAGCAAGTATCAGCTGATCAAGAAAATATTAAAAAATATCCACGACAATCTGGGCAAGATCATTCAAATTTTGGATGAAGAGCCGGAAGAAATGGCCAATTTAGAAGGTACACTGGTCAGTATTACTCAGGATTTGAAAGCTGCGGAAAGCGATCTGGAAGTCATGGGCAATGAAAGAATCATAGAGGGTGTTTTTGACGGCGAGAAAATGATTGCTTATGACGGCCAAGTCCATACTATTCCGCCTAATTATGCTTCCAAATCTAAACTGGTTGAAGGCGATATTTTAAAACTAACCATCACCAAACAGGGTGACTTTTTATTTAAGCAAATCGGACCCATTGACCGCAAACGCTTGCTGGGCCAGCTTTCGCTTGATAAAACGGGAAATTATCAGGTCTTGGCCGAAAAGAAAAAATACAAGGTTTTGCCAGCTTCAGTCACATATTTTAAAGGTCAACCGGGTGATGAAGTGATTATTTTGGTACCCAAGGAAGCTCCATCAAAATGGGCGGCCGTGGAAAATATAGTAAAGAAGTAGGCTGAAACACTAATTTTTTTTCACGAATAACACTAATATGGAAACCCCGGGGAACTGGGGTTTTTCGTACTTGATTTGAAACACGAATTTTTTCACACGAATAACACGAATATTAAAATCTCGGGGAACCGAGATTTTTTTATGCTTGATATTTTAATTAAAGTAGCATAAAATAATGTCATATGAGTTTAGCTTTATACAGAAAATATAGACCGCAGACCTGGGCAGAATTAACTGGCCAAAATCACATCAAAGTGACTCTGCAGCATGAAATAGAGAGCAATAAAATTGCTCATGCTTATTTGTTTACCGGACCGCGCGGTATTGGCAAGACAACAGCGGCCCGTCTTTTCGCCAAAGCCATTAATTGTGAAAATAGGAAAGAAGGGCAAAGCGAACCATGTAATAAATGCGGTTCTTGCACAGAACTAGTAGCTGGTCGGGATATGGATATTATGGAAATTGATGCGGCTTCGCAAACTGGCGTTGATAATGTGCGTGAAAATATTATTGCCAATGCGCGTTTTACTCCCCTCAAAAGAAAGTACAAAGTTTTTATTGTTGATGAGGTGCACATGCTTTCCACTTCGGCTTTTAACGCGCTGCTCAAGACGTTGGAAGAACCGCCAGCCCATGCCATTTTTATTTTGTGCACGACCGAGGTTCACAAGGTGCCGGCCACAATTATTTCCCGCTGTCAGCGTTTTGATTTTAGAAAAGTTAATAGCGAGGATCTATTAAATCGCCTGGATTGGATTTGTCAGCAAGAAGGCATAAAAGTTGAGCGGCTGGTGTTGCTTGATATTGCCCGAGTCTCAGAAGGCTGTTTGCGTGATGCTGAAAGCTTGTTGGGTCAGATTTTGGCTTTGGGTGAAAAAGAAATCAGCCAGGAACAGGCCAGTTTGATTATTCCCAGTACAAATTACAATTTGGTCTTGGAATTAGTGCAGAATTTATTTCATAAAGATACTGAAGCAGCCATTAGCTTGGTTAACAAATTAGTTCAGGAGGGGATTGACTTGATAAGATTTACTGATGATCTGATAGAATTTTTACGCAAAGTTCTTTTGGCTAAAATAAGTAGGGGTTTAAAAGATT